>JBEBTQ010000261.1:0-5336 GCA_040393685.1 Advenella kashmirensis
TTGACCGCGCGCTGGATGTCGTGCTGCCAACAGGTATTCTGGAGGGCCTGCTATGAGCGGCTTGATCGATCACTTATCCATCGGTTTCGGTGTTGCCCTGACATGGAGCAACCTGCTGATTGCTGCTGTAGGGGCATTTCTGGGAACGCTGGTTGGCGTGCTGCCAGGTCTGGGTCCCATCAACGGCGTCGCGATGCTGATACCGCTGGCCTTTGCCATGAACTTTCCGCCAGAGTCTGCATTGATTCTGCTGGCGGCCGTTTACGTGGGCGCTGAATACGGCGGCCGTATCACATCGATTCTGTTGAATGTGCCGGGTGAAGCCAGTGCCATCATGACCACGCTTGACGGTTATCCGCTGGCCCGTCAGGGACTGGCAAACGTAGCGTTGTCACTCTCTGCGTGGTCTGCCTTCTTTGGCGCGACCGTATCTGTTGTCGGCATTATGCTTCTTGCTCCTTTGCTGGCTCGCTGGGCACTGGCTTTCGGACCACCAGAGTATTTTGTGCTCATGGTGTTCTCCTTCTGCTGCCTGACCAGCCTGTTGGGCAAAAAACCTGTCAAAGGCACGCTGGCTGCCATGCTGGGTCTGGCCATTTCGGTGGTCGGTGTGGATGCCAATTCAGGCGTATATCGCTACACTTTCGACTCCGTACATCTGGCTGACGGCATTGAGTTCGTCGTTGTGGTGATTGCACTCTTCGCCGTCGCAGAAATGCTGGAAATGCTTGAAAAAGTCATGGGCGGGCAGAGCGTGGAAGTGGATTCCAGCGGCCGCAAATTGTTCAATCTTAAAGAACTGGCATTTACCTGGTGGAGTGTGGTGCGCAGTGCGTTCGTGGGCTTCCTGGTGGGTGTGCTGCCTGGCGCCGGTGCCAGCGTGGCAGCGGCCGTGGCCTATTCTCAGGAAAAACGTTACACCGAAAACAGAGATCCCAACGCCAAGTTCGGCAAGGGCGATATGCGTGGCCTGGTTGCACCGGAAGCGGCTGCCACAGGGTCTGCCATCGGGTCTTTTGTTCCCATGCTTACGCTCGGCGTGCCAGGCTCTGGTACCACCGCAGTGATGATGGGTGCGTTGACGCTGTATAACATCACACCGGGTCCTGTGCTGTTTGATTCCAAACCGGAACTGGTCTGGGGATTGATTGCTTCGCTCTTTATTGCAAACGTATTGTTGTTTGTGATGAACGTACCCATGGTTCGCGTCTTCTCCAAAGTGCTGGCCGTACCAGGCTGGCTACTGGTTCCAGGTATTCTGTGCATCAGCTTTATCGGGGTCTATGCGATCAACGCGGGCAGCTTCGATCTGATGATGGTTGTGATTATCGGTGTGATCGGTTACTGGCTGCGTAAGATGGAAATACCCATGGCGCCGCTGGTGCTTGGTGTTGTGCTGGGCGATATGATGGAACAGAATCTGCGTCGCGCGCTGTCCATCACCAACGGTGATGCCCGCATCCTGGTTGAAAGCAATATTTCAATTGGCTTGTGGATCGCGTCTCTTGCCGTTGTGATTCTGCCTCTGTTGCTGCGTCGTTTCAGTCGCAAGGGTAAGCAGCTGCTTGAACAGGGCGCTGCAGACGCGGAGTAAATGCTCTAGTTCGTTTTTGTACAGCTGTTATAGCCAACGCCCGGGAAGTTCCCGGGCGATTTTTATTGGGCTTGCTGTCAATCCAGACGGACCGAAATTGAGTCCGTCGGCTCCGACATAACTTTATTGAGTCGGCCGTATATCTACTGTCGTATATCTATTGTGGTTCGGCATAACGCAGAGTCGTGCGTAATGCCTGTTCCAGCAAAGGCTGTATCTTGTCTGCCTTTGACTGATCGTAGGCAAAAGGGCGCTTTTCTTCCATATAGGCAATTTGCGTCAGCTCCAGCTGCACCGCATGGATATTATCCGCAGGATTGCCATACTGCCTTGTGATATACCCACCCTTGAACCGGCCATTGGCCGCCGCGGTAAATTGTCCATCGTCTTCAATTTGTTTTGCCAGCACGGCACACAGTTCCGGATGAGCACTCTTATTGTTGGCTGTACCGAAATTGAAGTCGGTGAGTTTGCCTGGAAAGAAGCGGCTGATTTCAGAGCGGATGGAATGCGCTTCCCACAAAACCGCATAGCCATGCTCAGCCTTGATTCTCGCCAGTTCAGCCTGCAGCGCGTTGTGGTAAGGCTGCCAGAAACGCTCGCGACGACGGGCCTTCTCTTCGGCAGAAGGTTCGCGTCCGGCCAGATATAACGGCTCCTTGTCGAACGTATCCACAGGACACAGGCCCGTGGTGTCCTGGCCGGGATACAGATTTTCATCATCGGGCGGACGATTCAGATCTATGACATAGCGCGAATAAAACGGCGTCAGAAATGAGGCGCCCCAGTCTTTGGCAAAAGCGTAAAGCTGGTCCAGATGCCAGTCGGTATCGTCTACAAACTGCGCAACCGGCGTCATATTGGTAGAGATCTCCTGATCCAGGCTGGTCCCCATATGAGGAATGGAAATCAACAGGGGCAGGGTGCCCTGGTGCAGAGAAAAAATGTCACCCGTCATAAAGAAAAATCTCGTCTGTTATTGAATTTCGAGTGTCATAACGTTCGTCTGTCAATAATTTCGACCGTCATAACACTCATTTCACATCAAAATGGTTATTCGTAATGATCAGAATCCAACCGCCTGTCCGTCACGACGAGGATCAGACGAGGCAATGTAACCGTGTTCGGTTTTGTAAATCAGCTGGGCTGATCCGAATTCCAGACTGTCCGGCGCGGCAACCTTGACGTTGTGTCCGCGCTCCTGCAGCGACTTCACAACCGCTTCCGGTGTATGCGCTTCCAGATAAACGATGGGTCCGTTTTCCACGCGGAATCGCGGTGCATCATTCATGGCCTGCGGGTTCTGGGCAAAGGCGCCCAGTCGCGTCACCATTTGTGCATGACCCTGAGCCTGCATGCTGCCGCCCATCACTCCAAAAGACATCAGCGGTTCACCATTGCGCGTAATAAAACCGGGAATAATCGTGTGCATTGGTTTTTTCTTCGGACCCACACAGTTGGCATGGCCTTCACGCACATTGAAGCCGCAGCCGCGGTTATGCAGCGCAATGCCGGTGCCAGGCACCACCACGCCAGAACCAAAGCCATGATAATTGGACTGGATGAACGAAACCATAGTCCCCGCCTCGTCGGCCGCGGTCAGGTACACCGTGCCGCCGCTAGGGGGCATGCCGGCTTTGGGCGTTGACGCTTTCTTCATATCGATCAGCGCGGCTCGCTGCTTCAGATATTCAGGAGCAAGCAGGTCTGCATTGGTCACCGTCATATGATCCGGATCGGCAATGTGCTCATGCAGGTCAGCAAAGGCCAGCTTCATCGCTTCGATGCTTACGTGATAAAAATCGGGGCTGTCCAGACCCATGGACTCCAGATCGAACTGATCCAGAATACCCACACCCATCAGAGCGGCAATGCCCTGGCCGTTAGGTGGAATCTCGTGCAGCGTCAGATCACGGAAATTGGCGCTGATGGGCTCAACCCAATCGGCCTTTGCGCTGTCCAAATCGGCAGCAGTGAAATAGCCGCCACTCTCATTGGCAAACGCGATGATTTTTTCTGCCAGCGCGCCGCGGTAGAAACTCTCGCCGCGGGTCTTGGCAATGTCGCGTAACGTCTCAGCCTGTTCGGGGAATGTCCACCGTTCACCGGCCTTGGGAAAGCGGCCATCCCGCATAAATGCTTGGGCAAAGCCGGGCTGGTCCTTGCAGGTCTGGCCCTGCGTTTCCCAGATGCGGGCAACAGTCGGTGACACCAGGAAACCTTCTTCGGCATAACGGATGGCAGGCTCAAAAAGCACTTCAAACGGCAGTTTGCCGAATTTTTCTGACAATGCGCGCCAGCCAGCGACCTGGGCAGGCACGGTTACCGTACCCCAGCCCTTGCCTGGCATGCTGTCGCTGCCCGCAAATTGTTCGTAGGTCCATTTCTCAGGCGCACGGCCACAGGCACTCAGGCCATACAGCTTGCCTTCATGCCAGATCTGCACGAACAGGTCACCACCAATTCCGTTCATCACCGGTTCAACGACAGTGAGGGCAATTGCAGTGGCCAGTGCGCTGTCCATGGCATTGCCGCCACGGTAGAGCATGGACAGGCCGGCCTGCGCAGCCAGCGGCTGAGAGGTAGAGACCACATTGCGTGCAAGCACGGGCATTTTCTGTGAACGATAGGGGAAAGACCAGTTGAGTTCAGACATGAGCGATTTCAGTTGTGTATTTGAGTTGAACAATTCAGTTGAAATAATGATGCCGGATGGCCAGGCAATT
The DNA here is from genome assembly GCA_040393685.1 of Advenella kashmirensis. GTDB lineage: Bacteria > Pseudomonadota > Gammaproteobacteria > Burkholderiales > Burkholderiaceae_B > Advenella > Advenella kashmirensis_C. The sequence continues at coordinate 4,321 of JBEBTQ010000261.1, forward strand.
TGCTTCATCCTGATAATGCCGGATGTAATATCACAATCATAGCTTATTATCATTGCTTATTTGCCCGGGCTCGCCATCGAACGCGTAAGCATGGATAATAAGCATGATTCGACAGGTCGCTGACCGGGCGGCCCGTCATGCAACCCTAATTGGAGGAACAATGAGTAATCCCATTTCACAACAGGGCAGTGACGACATCGCCTACCACATGCATCCCTATACCAATGCGATTTCGCATGCCTCGCAAGGGCCGCTGGTGATCACACGTGGTGATGGCATTTATGTAGAGGATGAGAACGGAAAAAAATACATCGAGGCCATGGCAGGGCTGTGGAGTGTGGCCGTGGGCTTCAGCGAAAAGCGCCTGGTGGATGCGGCCGTACGCCAGATGCAGACACTGCCTTTCTATCATCTGTTCACGCACAAGACTCACGACGCGGCCGTACGCTTTGCCAAAACCCTGATTGATCTGACCCCAGTGCCTATGAGCAAAGTGTTCTTCACCAATTCGGGTTCTGAAGCGAATGACACGGTCATGAAACTGATCTGGTACCGCTCCAATGCACTGGGCAAACCTGAAAAGAAAAAACTGATTGCCCGCAACAAGGGCTACCATGGCGTAACCATCGCCTCTGCCAGCCTGACGGGTCTGCCAGGCAACCACAAGGGTTTTGACCTGCCGATAGAACGCGTATTGCATACGACATGTCCGCATTACTGGCGCGAAGGTAAAGATGGCGAAAGCGAAGAAGAATTCGCCACCCGCATGGCCAACGACCTGGAAGAACTCATACAGAAAGAAGGGCCGGACACCATTGCCGCCTTCTTTGCAGAACCGGTGATGGGTGCGGGGGGCGTGATTGTGCCGCCGAAAACCTATTGGGAAAAAATCCAGGCTGTGCTGAACAAATACGATGTACTGCTGGTGGCTGACGAAGTGATCTGCGGTTTTGGTCGTACGGGCAAAATGTTTGCCAGTGAAACCTACAACATCAAGCCCGATGTCATGGTGCTCT
>JBEBTQ010000262.1:0-5311 GCA_040393685.1 Advenella kashmirensis
CATCAAGAATGTGACCATCAACGAGCCGTTTTTTAACGGACACTTTCCCGGTCGCCCCGTCATGCCAGGTGTGCTGATCATCGAAGCACTGGCTCAGGCTGCAGCAATATTTTCTTTTGCAGAAGAAGACGGTTCGTGCAAACAGGATATCTCTCGCAAAGCCTACTATCTGGTTGGTGTAGACGGTGCGCGTTTTCGCAAGCCAGTCGTTCCGGGAGACCAGCTTCAGCTGGAAGTTACCGCTGACCGAGTCAGCAAAGTCATCTGTAAATACAGTGCACGTGCCACCGTAGATGGGGCGGTTGTAGCTGAAGCTGCGATCATGTGCGCGATTCGTGATCTGGACGAGAAATGACCAATCTTATTGATTCCACCGCCATTATTCATGATGGCGCAAAGCTACATCCCTCCGTGCGGGTAGGTGCCTATTCGGTCATCCACTCCAATGTCACTATCGGTGAAGGCAGCGTTGTTGGTGAACACTGCATTATCGACGGACTGACCACGATCGGCAAAAATAATGTGTTCTATCGTTTTTGTTCTATTGGCGGCAACCCGCAGGACAAGAAGTATTCCGGTGAAAAAACGTCGCTGGAAATCGGCGATTGCAATACGATCCGCGAGTTTGTGACCATTAACACCGGTACGACACAGGATGTCGGCACCACGCGTCTGGGCGATGATAACTGGATCATGGCGTATGTACATATTGCCCATGATTGCCAGATCGGCAGCCACACGATTCTGGCCAATTCGGTCCAGCTGGCCGGTCACATTCATATCGACGACTGGGCTATCGTGGGCGGCAGTTCTGCTGCGCATCAATATATTCATATCGGCGCACATTCCATGACGGGTGGCATGAGCGCGATTCGTCAGGACATTCCGCCCTATATTCTGGGCGCAGGCCAGCCCTATCGTCCCGCCGGTATCAATTCAGAAGGCCTCAAGCGTCGCGGCTTTACGCCGGAACAAATCCACGCGATCAAGGACGCTTATAAAATCATTTATATGCGCAAGCTGAGCACGACTGAAGCCGCTGAAGAAATCGTTCGCTATCAGAAGGATCATCCTGATACCGCGAGTGTGCTCGAGCCGTTTGTTCATTTCTTCGAGACAACCTCGCGTGGCGTCAGCCGGGGATGAGCCTGGTTTTGTCAATGGTGGCGGGCGAGCCATCTGGTGATCTGCTTGCCTCCAGAATCATACAGGGTATACGCAGCCGCGATCCGGCCTTACAGGTATCTGGCATTGGCGGTCCCGAGATGCAGCAGCAGGGGATGCAATTGCACTATCCGATGGACGATTTGTCCGTATTCGGCTATGTGGATGCGCTTAAGAATCTTCCCCGGCTTATTCAAACGTATTTGCGTTTTCGTTCCTCGGTACTCAGGTTAAGGCCCGACGTTTTTGTTGGTGTTGATGCCCCTGATTTTAATTTGCGGCTCGAGCACCATTTGCGCCAGCGTGGTATTCCAACGGTTCATTTTGTCGGCCCATCCATCTGGGCCTGGCGTTACGAAAGAATTCATAAAATTCGTGCTGCCGTTTCCCATATGCTGGTGCTGTTTCCGTTTGAGGAAGAAATCTATCGCAAGGAAGGGGTGCCGGTCACCTATGTTGGCCATCCGCTGGCAGCGCAGATTCCGGCGCAGCCTGATAAGCAGCAGGCACGCCTGCGACTGGGTATAGAGCCGGACGCTAAGGTGCTGGCTATTTTGCCGGGTAGCCGGGCCTCGGAAGTGGCCGAACTGGCCCCACGATTTCTGCAGGCGGCCAGCCTGCTGCAAAAAGAGGATCCTACGCTACGGTTTATTGTGCCGTTGGTGAACGAAGCCCGCCAGGCGCAGTTCAATGCGATTGCGCAACACTATCCTGTGAAAAACCTGCAGTGTTTTCGCGATCGTGTGGCAGACCATCCGATTGCGTGGGATATTATGGAAGCCTGTGACGCTGCCCTGGTTGCCAGCGGTACGGCGACACTGGAAACGGCGCTGTTTCAGCGCCCCATGGTTATTTCCTATGTGCTCACGCCACTGATGCGGCGTGTGATGGAATGGAAGGCCGGACAGGATGGCCCATCGCTGCCCTGGGTTGGCTTGCCCAATGTCCTGCTGCGTGAATTTGCGGTACCCGAATTGCTGCAGGAAGAGGCTAAGCCGGCCAATCTGGCTGCCGCCTGCGTTCGGGCGCTGACCGACACCACATACATAGCGCAAACAGAAGAAAAATTTCGCCAATTGCATCGCGAACTCAATCGCGATACGGCAAGGCTGGCTGCGGAGGCGATTCTTGCAACAGCGCAAAGCTGATTTCTCTCTGTTCGGCGATCTGCCCCTACCACGTATGACGGCAGGTATCGACGAGGCGGGCAGGGGACCACTGGCCGGGGATGTCTTTGCCGCTGCGGTTATTCTTGACCCTGAGCGGCCTATCAACGGGCTGGCTGACTCAAAAACACTGACGGCTGCCCGACGGGAAAGCCTGGCATTGCGCATCCGCGACGAAGCGCTGGCCTGGTCCATCGCCAGCGCGTCTGTGGCGGAAATCGATCAGTTGAATATTCTGGCAGCAACGATGCTGGCCATGAAACGTGCCTTTGAGGGGCTGGCAGGGTCCGGCAGTCAACAGACGACAGCGCTGGTTCTGGTTGATGGAAATCAGGTGCCCAAGGGCCTGGGCGTACCCTGCCACGCGGTGGTCAAGGGAGATGCGCTGCATGCCTGCATCTCAGCGGCTTCCATATTGGCAAAAACAGCCAGGGATGCACAATTGTTGCAAATGCACGAACAGTACCCGCAATATGCATTCGACCAGCATAAGGGTTACGGTACGGCACTGCATTTGGCCCGTCTGCAAACCCACGGCCCGTGTCCGATACACCGCAGCACATTCGCTCCCATCCGCAAACTGTTGAGGAAGCAGACAAACGATGGCTTTTTGGCGTAGAATCGAAACTATTCTCTCAAGCTAAACGCGTTCGAATTGTTAAATTGAGCCTTTAACGTCTGTAAATGGACTGCAGAATGCACCGAAAATCGGTTTTTCCTCCTGATGCGTGCACTAAATAAAACATTGCATTAAATTGACACGTAGCTGAAGCCTATTACCAGTACAATATGTATTGCCTATTTGCGGGGATACCCGACATGAAAACCACATAATGGAAACGAAATTTACTCCTATTGCGCCCGATGCAGAACTGCCGCACCGGAAAATCATTCGCAGCTGGCTGATTCCTATCTCGCAACAGAATACGTTTCGTGCGTTTCTGTTGCTGTTTGTTGATTACACCTTACTGTTGGCGCTGCTGGCCGGCACAATCTTTCTGTCCGCCTGGTGGCTTAAGCTGATTTGCGCACTGGTTGCCGGTTTTATGATTGGTCGTCTGTTTATTATCGGCCATGATGCCTGCCATCAGAGTCTGACGCCACACCGCAAGCTTAATAAATGGATTGGCCGTATTGCCTTTCTGCCGGCTGTGTCGCCGTACAGTCTGTGGGACGTGGGCCACAACGTGGTTCACCATGGCTTTACCAATCTGAAGGGTATGGATTTCGTCTGGTGCCCAAAGACAAAAGAAGAGTATGACGCGCTTTCGCCTATGCGGCGCTTTATGGAGCGGGTGTACCGCGGGCCTCTGGGCGCTGGCATCTACTATATCGTTGAGATCTGGTGGAATCGCATGATGTTCCCCACCAAAGGGTATATGGGCACCCAGCGCAAAGTGTTCTTCTGGGATGGTTTGCTGGTAAGTGTTTTCGGGCTGAGCTGGCTCGGTGGCGTGCTCTATGCCGCTCATGCAACCGGCCAGTCGGCATTGTTACTGGTGGTTTTCGCCTGGCTTATTCCACTGTTGTTCTGGTTTTACATGATCGGCTTTGTTGTCTATATCCAGCACACGCATACGCGCGTTGTGTGGCACGATAACCGCGCTGTCTGGGCCAAGGCACAGCCGTTCGTCTCTACCACAGTGCATATGATGTTCCGCTTCAAGTTCGGCGCGCTGATGCACCACATCATGGAACATACCGCGCATCACGTTGATATGAGTATTCCTCTGTACAAGCTGAAGAAGGCACAGAAAACGCTGGAAGACATGCTGCCCAGCCGGATCGTGATTCAAATGTTCAGCTGGTCCTGGTATTTCCGCACGATCAAGGCGTGCAAACTTTATAACTATCAGGAAAGATACTGGACAGATTTTGACGGTAAGAAATCGCCCGACGTCGTTTAAATAAAACTGCAGACAAGCTTGTTCGGTCTGCCACAGAAATACGTTAATATCCCTGCTGAAGCAGGGATATTTTTTTATGAAACATATTCAGTCAAAAGACAATCTGGTGGTCCGACAGGGCATGAAGGTCGCAGCAGGACGGGACAAGACCCGCATCCTGCTCGAAGGGGTGCATCTGTGTGAAGAGTGGCTAAGGCGTTATGACCCGCCCGAGTCGGTGCTGGTACAGGCCTCGGCGGCTGACCGGCCGGATATCGTCCGCCTGCTCGCGACGACCGACAGAACGCGCCAGTATCTGCTTGCCGACACGCTATTTAATGCGATTGCTACGGTACAAAGTCCGCAGGGTATTATGTTTGTTGCAACGCGTCCCATCCCCGAGGCGGTCACCCGACTGGCGACCACTGCCTTGTGGCTGGACCGTCTGCAGGATCCTGGCAACCTGGGGACGATTCTGCGCACGGCGGCGGCCGCTGGCGTCAAGGATATATTGCTGTCGGCCGGCTGCGTGGGTGCCTGGTCGCCCAAGGTGCTGCGCAGTGCCCAGGGCGCGCATTTTGCCCTGGATATTCATGAGCATCAGCATTTCCCGGACATCCGGAACCGGCTCGATATGCCGATTCTGGCATCCTCGCTTGCGCCTGGTGCGCGCAGTTTGTATGAGACCGCGTTGCCGGCGGCCTGTCTTTGGGTGGTCGGTAATGAAGGGCAGGGGGTTCATCCCGATATTCTGGCCTGTGCCGATCAGTGCCTCTTTATCCCGCAAAGCACAGCAGTGGAATCGCTGAATGCCGCCGTTGCTGCGGCCATTTTGCTATTCGAGCAACGCCGCCAGCATTTTCCCAGCGCGTCTTCAGGCGGCTGACCGGTTCGGCAAGGCGATGGCCTTGCCACGTGGCTTTAATAAGAGCCGCTGGAAGGGGACTTGAGCCCCAGAATCTGAATCACCGTTGTCGAAATTTCTTCAATGGATTTGGTTGTCGTCGATAGCCATTCAATGCTCTCGCGCCGCATCAGGCGTTCCGCTTCGCCTACTTCATATAAACATTGCTTGATTGACGCATACTGACTGTC
>JBEBTQ010000263.1:0-5302 GCA_040393685.1 Advenella kashmirensis
TCTTCTGACGATCACGGACGAATCCGGGATTCTCTTATTATCATGTCCGTGATATATTCCCGATATTGCAACCAATTGCATCAATGCATCGGGGATGTATGTCTGGCTTCGGTTCCAAATTCCGTGTGGTGGTATCGCTTGCCGGATGGGCGATCCTGTACTGGCTCGCCGCCTATATTTCTCTTTTGCTGGACGATCCGCTGTCTCATGTCGGGTTCGTCTGGTTTCCCGCAGGCATTGGTGTATCGGCATTTCTGGTCAGTGAATTCCGGCGCTGGCCCTGGTTGCTCGCTTTTCTCTTTATTGCCCACCTGCTGGCGGATCTTCATTTCAGTCATGATATTCCCATTGCAATTGCGTTATCGGCCATCACGCTTGCCACCGATATGGCAACCGCTTGGGCTGTTCGCAGGTATGCCGGGAGCAAAGACGATCTTCAGATTGTGTTGCGATGGATCATCGCCACATTTGTGATCAGTGCCATTGCAGCCGTGCTCGGCTCCGCCTGGCTCGCGGTATATGAAGACACACCTTTTGATCAGCTTGTGTGGGTATGGTGGGGAGCAAACGTCTCCGGCGTTTTATATGTGACCGCTGTAATCATGGGACTACGCGGGTTCACACTGGGCAGAAGGGTTGTAAGCCAGCGTGCCAAGGTCATCGGATTGATTGCATTTGCCGTCATGATCGTTCTCTCCTGGATGATTTTTGATCTGGAACATGTGGATCTGATGCATGGCGCCAATGAGCGAGCGCCGTGGCGGGCCACGCTGATATTTGCCCTGACGGGTATCCCCATCATTCTGGCTGTGGTTGTTGCCATTGCCTGCGGCAATCGCATGGGTGCACTGGCGCTGCTCAGTCTGGGCGCCATTGTGATTTATCATTCATCGGAAGGGACAGGTCCTTTCTTTCTCAGGACGCTGCAGCCTGGCGACTCGCTGCTGCTGGCGCAGTGCTATCTGGTTGGTGCAGCATTGCTCATCGTCTTTTTGCGAGTCTTCACACATAGTGTCAGACGGTACGATGCCGGCGCTGATCCGCTTACCGAAACGGCATATATGTACCGACTCGATGCATCGGGCAGCATGGACTGGGATGCGGACATCGCCGCAGCACTGAATCTGTCAGCGGGCGCGGGCGACAGTCTGACGGCGGTGCTGGAAAGCGTGCATCCGGATGATCGCGTGGCACTTCAAAAGATCATGCAGGTGGCAGAAATTCATTCACTATCCCTGTCACCCGTCGAATTTCGTTTGCAATCTTCCGATGAGCAATGGATATCGGCTCGTGCGCCGGTACCTACGCGGATAGACGAACCTGAAGGCGCGATCGTCGTCGGGACATGGCTGATCAGCAACCGGAGATCCTTATGAATCATTGGTTTCCTATGCGGTCAGTCTGCGCTTGGAGTCTGCGATGATACAGATTGCACTTTTGCTGTTCGGGGCCAATTTTGTTCGCCGTAATGCCTATCTGCTGGGGATTCTGGGATTTGTCTGGCTTATCATGGGCCTGATCATATTCATTGATGCGCTCGATGGCGTTCGTTACTTTCCCCTGATGCTTTTCGGAATTTTGCTGCTCATAGAGAGTGTCATTACGTTGAGCGTGGCCTCCAGCGGCGTGGGTGCGCAGAAAGCGGTGTTGTATTTCAAAGGGGGCGGCTTCTTTCTGATTTCGCTGCTGATTCTTTCCAACGATACCATCAGCAATATGCTTCTGGCCTTCATTCTGGGCATGGCATACTTCGTGATGGGGGTACTGCAGATTGCGTCGGCGTGGGTGGTGCGGTTTCCGAACTGGCGAACTGCGCTGGGAATCGGCATTGCAAAGATTGCATTTGCCATATTTATGTTTGGACCCTATCCCAGCCATTATTCGGCAACCATTTCCGTTTTCATTGGCATCACACTTATCATGGGTGGCATAGTTACCCTGAATGTCTTTGTCAGGGCGCGCCAGCTCAAGGCAGGGACATCAGTCTTTGCGCTCTTTGCACCCTCTGACGTTCTGCCAGAAATCCGCAATACCGATTTACGTCGGAAGGTCAATACCGAGGGGCCCACGGGTCATGTACAGGAAGAACCGCTGACTGTGCATGTCTGGACGCCGGAAGGTTCGTCCAAGAATGCACCTGTCCCCAGGCCTGTGATTAACCGTTATATCGCGGCTGTCGATGTCAATGGCGTGATCTCCACGGGGCATGCCGCACTGGAAATGTTGCCGCAAACCTATATCAGTCTTTACCCCGCAGCCGATATCGATCGCTCACCCTCGGAGTTCTTCCGGATTTTGAAGGCAACACGCGATAATGATGTCGCTGGTCAGTTTCAGCCGGACTATGTGACGGAATCGAAAGCCTGGTGCCCGTCGAACTGGCAGGTGAAGTTTCATTCCTATAATGCCGAGGGTCTGAGCCGATTCTGGGAGGAATACAGGCAATATGAAATTTACAATCTGACCTCTCGCAATTGCTCAAGCTCGGTAAGCTATGCACTGGAGGCTGCGCTGGACGGAGCACTTGAAGACCGGGTCACTCACTCCTGGCGTGAAGTGCTGCGTGTCATGATGATGCCCGAGCTCTGGATCGCGGCACAAATCAGAAAGCGCGCCACTACCATGGCGTGGACACCCGGTCTGACGCTGGATTATTCCCGCGCGTTAAGAGCCATTGTTCATCCGGTCAGCACGCCGTGGTTCTCGCGCCTGCTGCGAGTCAGCAAGGCATCGCGTGTATCGGTGACTGGATAAATCACTTACGTCGGTTTGCTGCTATATCCAGCTCAGTGAAGCGCGGCGAGCGTAAACTCAGCGCTCATGAACGCAGCTCGTGTTCATTTCGTCCGTGATTACCGCAGTCGCACTAGTTGCATGGATATCCAGGGAATAAATGGCAACATTCAGATTCCCGGCACGTCTTCCCGAATCACGCGTGAATAGTCATTAATATCGGTATTGGCTCTCGCTCTGTCGGTGTATCGTCCCCGCCGGCGATATTCTTCCACGTTGTCCGCACCTTGCAATCCACCGACCTTGTACAGATACTCGGGCAGATATCCCGAAGCCAGGAGTCGATAATCCAGCGGCAGACCTGGCACAATACGATCCATCATACGGAAAATCAGCGTGGTGCAGTTGCCTGTAATGGTGTGATAGAACCTGGGTGTATGAACGAGTCGATTGGCTTCATCCAGATACGCCAGCAATAGTGACTGCCTTGCGGTTGCATCCATATTTACCCGGTATAAGTATCCGTCTTCGTTCCGGATATTGCTGCGGACATACAGAATATCCCTTTCGTCTGCCGCCACAATGCTGAGTTCGTACATCTTGAAGAAGCCGCCCAGTTCAGAGAATGCATCTCCTTCCTTCCGCCGGATTTCAACTGAAAAGACCAGGTAGTCATCATTACCGAATCCGAATGACACCATTGCATGTGCAATAGCGGGACCGGCCCAGTAAGAAAGCGCCAGATCCACTGATTCCAGCTTGCTCAGATCGTATTGTCGGGTTTCCCATTGCTGTTTGTAATTATCGGGCGCATGCCAGATGAAATGACGGACATTCCTGATCGTTAGCTGCTGATTCTGGATAGTCCCTTGCGCCTGGCGCGAGACTTCGGGAATCCAGGGCCGATTGTTCAAAGGAACAATGCGCCGCCACCAGACGACAAGTGCAATGACGAAGAGCGTATAGCTGATGCCGCCCAGAGCCTGTAGCCATTCGATCTGTGGCTGGAAGATCGTGGCCAGAAAAACGGCAGAAACCAGTGCCCAGAGCGCAATCATCAACAGGCGCGCGGCCGGCCGCCGGGTAAGTTGTACCCATAGCGCCAGCGTGCCCAGGACGAAAACAACAACGACAAGTACCGCCAGCGCGACCATCATTCTGCTCTATGCCAGTGAAATCAAATTGACTGGGTAAATAGTACAGTAGTTTGATTGATCAATAAAGGTGCACATTAAAGGGTAGACCGGGAACCGTCGATGTATTGTTGGAAAGTGCTTGCCCCAGGTCCGTCCACAAAAAAACCATGCCGTGGCTACGACATGGTTCACTGAGCCGTCCGGTGGAAAGTCCACAGGAAAGCCGGGAATGAATGGCGACCGACCCATAAGGAATTGACAACTGCGATCAAATGCCCGGTGCGGCCCGCTTTTCCCGGAAAGTCTGCAGTTTATTTGAGCTGACCATCCTTGTTGGTATCGGCAGCTTCAAAGTCAGTGGTCACTTGCGCTGTCATTTCGTCGTGCTCGATACGACCGTTTTTATTGGCGTCAACAGCGGCAAATTGATCGGGCGTCAGAATGGTACCCACTTCTTCTGCGGTCAGCGCGTTGTCGCCATTCTTGTCCAGATTCTTGAAAGCGGCGTTCATGGCCTGATCATATTCTTCCTTGCCAACGGCCCCATCTTTATTCAGGTCCAGTTTGGCGAGCTGATCCTGCGAAATCTCTCCACCGCCGGCGGGCATTGTTCCAGGCATTCCCTGGCCACCTGCTGATGGTGCGCCTTGCGCTGCCGTACCCGCAGGCGCCTGCTCCATGGACTGGCCGGTTCCGGCACCTGTTGTCTGGGCGCCAGCGCTTTGGGCGAGAAACAAGGCAGAACCCACACTTGCAGTGACGGCAAAACAAGCGGCAGCGGTTTTGCTTCTCAATAATGCTTTCTTCATAAATCAAAACTCCTTTCATTAACGGCTGCAGAGGAAAGGCCCGCTGCACATGCGCGTTGCGACAGGTTGGTGTGAAGAGCGCGGTCTTGCAGCACCAAATGATTTTTCATACTAACACCATCAAACAGTGATTTCATTTGGAATAATGAGAAGATGTAACGGTATGATTCGCTGTTTTGGGCGGGCCTTGCTGTCCTGATTGCCGTTTCAAATGGGCGCTCGCCCGCCGCAAGTACGGATGCTTGCAGCGTCTTTCAGATGCAGCTATCTGCGCTCAACTTCTTTGATAAGCTTCATATCCCTTGCGGCGCAGGTCACACGCGGGGCACTGGTTACAGCCGTAACCCCAGTCATGTCGGTGCGCCCGGTCGCCCAGATAGCAGGTATGGGTGTATTCCTTGATCAGTTCGACTAGAGGCTTACCGCCTAGCGTTTCGGCCAATTGCCAGGTTTGCTCCTTATCGATCCACATAAGCGGTGTCTCAATCACCATGGGTTTGTCCAGTCCCAGACTCAACGAAACCTGCAGTGACTTGAGTGTGTTGTCCCGACAATCGGGATAGCCGGAATAGTCGGTCTCGCACATGCCGCCAACCAGTACTTCCAGGCCACGGCGGTAGGCCA
>JBEBTQ010000264.1:0-5283 GCA_040393685.1 Advenella kashmirensis
GTATACAAAAATATATTTAAACGAATGGTACTCGAATTTCAATTGCAATGTAAAGACCAGGGCAACGACGTTGCAGAAATTTCGGTCGAAGTATAGGCCAACATTGGTAAGTGCCTCGATGTGACCGGTCAGTCGAGTTTCAGACGGCGTACGTTATCGGATCAAATTTACCGGGAAGCGTTTATCTGGCGGGTGTACCGCGCGAGGTTTGTGAGGCGCGCAAATTCACTGCGCCTCTTCAGGCACATAAATGATTTCTCCCGAATCGAGCCGATAGGCTGTACCCACGCGCTCCCCTTGCAGCCCACCTGTCTTTTTCTCGCCTGCAGCGTAGCGACTGACCTTACCGTTCTGGCGGGTAATGACTTCCATATTCGCAGCGCCAGGATTTTTCACGATTGTGAAGTCTTTGGAGGTCAGCAGGTCACCAATTTTCAGGTTGGATACCAGAGCAATCATCAGGGCGAGCGCAAAGACAAGCGTGATATCGAATAGATTGACCATGAATCCAAGAGGATCCAGGTCGTCGCTGTTATTGTCTCGCAGCAAAGAGCGTCTACGTCGCATGGCCAGCTCCTAGTTCTTGTCCCCGATCTGACGACTGAAATACTCGAGCAGAGAGATGTCATCTGCCGCCCAGCGATTGGCTGTCTGGTACAGCAGAAAACCTATGGCACCAATGACCAGTCCCACCACTGTCGTTGCAAAGGCCACCTCCATCTTTCGTGCCAGCAGACTGATATCCCCCTGGGCAAGACCAACCAGCGCGGGCCCAAGAGGAATAAGCGTGCCCATCAGCCCAAGCAAAGGCCCCAGCCTCGTCATCGTGCGGTAAAAGGCCAGTTTCTTTTCGCAGGACAATTCAAATTCCACCAATATTCGCTCGCGTCGCGCCGGATCGTGTGGGGCAGACTGCAATGCAGCTGCCGCGCTGAGCAGCGGTGAGTTTTTCTTACCGGAACGAAGCGCGTCCGATGTCATTTGTGACAACAGTGCAAAGGCGTCCGCACCCGAGTGTGATTCATTGGAAGTCAGTCGCCGTGACCTGTCCGCCCACTGGGAAAAGAACATTCCCGTCGCCAGCGCGCCGCGCACCAGCAGATAGAGGATGGCAATAACAACGGGAACCTGCAGGGCTGCAGCAATCAAGGAGAGAGATTGTATTAAGTAGTCCAAATCACTATTTCCTGAAAATTCGGCGCTGCCAGATCCATCCGAGCGCCATGAATAATACGGCGAGCGTCGCAACGACAAGCAACGGTCCGGTCTTCAACGAAACCTTGTCGGCCATGGGCAGATGTGATGGCCGGGTTAGCCATATGGCAATACCCGCCTGCGTCGCATACAGGCCAAGACGAATGCAGCTACGCGATACGCTTGAAGTGAGCAGCTTTCGGACGACGAACACCGCCGGTATAAATAATCCGATAAATACGGAGGCAAACACCCAGGACACGCTTGCATAGTCGATACCATCAATACTGAGCATGAGCCACAACTGCATAAAGTAAAGTGTGGCAAAGAGCGATGGAGGCGGTATTTTGCCTGCCCACTGCCAGGCTGTCGGACACCTGTCGGACGCAGCAGCAACAGCCTGCGAGCCCAGCAGGAGCGATTCCAAAATCATCAAGGCCGCAATATCCTGCCTTCGCTCAGGGTTACTCGCCCAGGCCACTACTTGTGCAAGACTGGTATAAGCGGCCATTTCACTGCTCAGTATGATCCATAAGGCGAAGCACAATACTGTGAGCAATATCGTGATTGGGCGCTGCAGCGACATCTGAACGATTCCGTGCACTAGACTTAAGACACACAGCATTGCCATCAGCATGGCCAGGCTATCTACGCTCATGGTCAGAGCCCCTGCCGTTGGCGATATCGTCGCCTCAAAATCATGACAACTGCGATTGATGCGGCGAGCACCAGCGTAATTGCAAGTGCAATGACCACACCGTCGGAGAAAACTCGTCGCAATGTACGCAAAGGAGCTTCTTGCTGTTCCGGTTCCGGTTTAGCCGTCTTATTACTTTTGGCCGCAGTCTGCACAGACTGACCTGTCTCTGCTTTCGACAGTTCTTGCGGATGGTCATGCGTATGTCCGTGATCCGTCACGTCCTGCTGCGTCAACACCAGTGCATTTTTGCCATCGATGACATGGCCCTCATTCGATTTTTGCAATGCATTGTTGTACGCGGTGAGCGTTGGCGCATCCAGTTGCTGCGAGACGTATTTCCTGAGTTCACGGTTGTGATTGACGTACTCGGTACCACTGGCACCATATCGCCCCACAAGCTGCGCATGCAGCGCTGCTACCTCCCGGAGTGTCCCCGCCGCTGGCTTCCAGTACCCCTTTCTTGCCGTCTCAAGCATGACCGCGGACATCTCCTGCAGTGCAAAAGGATTCTGCTTCTGGAAGAAGTCGTGTAGCCCCAGATGCTGACTATCCTGAATATACGTATCGTATAGATCATCCCAGAGACTCTTGCCGATCACGTCAGGCTTCATCACGGTCCATGCGTGTGTATTGCGGAAAGTCTCTGCAAACACCTCTGCCGATGAAGCGCCACCTCCGGTCAAACCACGAATGTAATCAGGATTGAGCAATGTCGTTCGTGCATCAATGGCGAGTCCGGCACGCTCACCCAGCATCTGCGCCCGGCCTGCATGTCGCGTATCCGTAAAATAGCCAGTTGCGTCTCTGCCATTCACGTGGCGTACCGCAAGATTGAGGCCGCCCATGAACTCATAGACATGGTCTAGCGAAAGCGGTCCCCATGTGTTGGACGATAAGGGTTGTACAACGACATCGGTATCGGCCAGGGCAGCCAGAAACACCCCCGGCGCAAATTCTCCCCAGTGCGCGCTATCGGCATAAAGCGCGCCCATATTGTTCAAATAATTGCGCGCAATGTCGTTTTCCGATCGCCAGTGGTCGCCCGCCTCGACCAGGTGCATGATTCCACTGCCGTAGTTCCCATTGATGCCACCAAATATGCGCTGTGCTGCGTAGCGGGTGGCGTCTGCCGGAGCCATTCCCTGCTCCTTCAGCATGCGTTGCAAATGCCGGGATCCGGCAGCCACGGCATTGTCGGGTTCATCAGCGGCCATCGCCATCGCAACGGCCTGCTGAATCAATTTCAACCGTGATGATGCAAGATCACGAAGCTGTCCCGACGTCTGGATCACAACATCGATTCTGGGATGTTCCATCCTGTCCCGCGGAATCAGTTTTAACTGCATGATCCTGCCCGACTGATCCCAGACAGGCTGAACGCCCAGCAATTGCAAGATCTGCGCAATGGCAAGTCCGTCTGTGTGGATGAAGTCCCCAGCCCACAGCGTGAATGCGACCTTTTTCGGCCAAGTCCCTTGATGTTCTTCGCGCCGCTCTGCCAGCATTTGGGACACGAGTCTGCCCGCCGTGCGCCAGGCCTGCGGTGACGGCGCCTTTTCGGCATCAATCGAAAAGAGGTTGCGCCCCGAGGGTAAGGCATCCGGGTTCTGCAACACATCGCCTCCCGAAGAAGGCGTGATATATCCGCCATTCAGATGATTGGTCAAGGCATCCAGCTCTGCGGTCGGGCTTTGCGACAGTTGCTGTTGGTACAGTCCGGTTTTAGCCACCTTCGCTGTCGCGTCTGCACCGGACGTATCAGAAGGCTGATCATTCGTACCACCAGGCAAGGCATCTGACGTCATCAAGGCCACAGTCCGTTCAAGCTGCGCGCTGGAATATGGCCTGCCCAATGTATACAGCCCTTCGGTCACGCGCGTAGAAGTGAGCGTTTCCATATGGTCAGCCAGTTTATTCAATTGTGATTCGTCCCATCGACCCTGCGTATTGAATGCAAGATCTTCATGCAGCTTAAGGCGGATGGCATCCTGCTGGATATCGCTGGCATATTCACTCCTGAGCACAGGATTTTCCGCCTGCTTCCATGCCTGAAGCGCGGCAGCAAGCCTGCTGAAATCTGCCTGCGCACCGCCTTGCTGAAAAGGTGGCGTCAGGTGTGAGACGATGGTAGCGTAGCTGCGTCTTTTCGCGATGATGGCTTCACCAACATTGCTCATGGTATACAGATAAGTATGTGGCACAGGACCGATAAGCGCGTCAGGCCAGTCCTGAGCTGACAACGCCACCTGTTTTTCAGGCGTAAACTCAAGACTGCCATGCGTTCCGAAATGCATGATGGCGTCTGCCTGAAAAACTTTGCGCGTCCACAGATACGAGGCAAGGTATGGCCAGGGAGGTGCCGTTTTCGCGCCGTGAACAAGATGAAATGTGTCTTCACCCGCACCCGGTAAAGGTTGTGGCAGCAGCACAATATTTCCCAGCTCAACACGCGCTACCGCAACCTTGTCCTTTGTACTCAGATAGTCCCCCGGCGCCGCGCCATAGCGCGCTGCAGTCTGATCACATAACGACTGCAATAATGTCATTCCGCACCATTGTTTCAGTTGTGATACTGATACGAAAGCCGGATCGGCATCGCGCAGGAAGTTTGCGAAATCACCTCTGGCATACGGACCGATGTTGGCGCCCTGATGCTGCAATAGCGTGGCGAATTCCTCAATCGTATCGGGCAGGCCATCTACCCAATAACCTTGTTCACGCAGATGCGCAAGAAACGCATATAAGGACGGGACAACTTCCAGATCTCCGGCAACAAGCGCACTTTGACCTGGGCCTTTGTAATAGTAAATCGCCAGCTTCTTGTCGTGATTGGCCATTTTTCTGAGCCTGACAGCTCGCGTCACGCGTTCAGCAAACTGATTCAGTCGATCCGGGATGGCGCGAAATACCTTAAGTCCGTTGGCCTCGCGTTCCTGGGCAGCAATGACCATGGGCACCGCCGCTCCGTCGAGTTCAGGCAACACCACCGACATAGTCAGCAGTCCCCCTGACAATCCCTGTTTACTGTTCTGCCAGGCCTGATGTTCGTCGAACATTGTCAGTGGCGCAAAAAGCGGAATATTGTGCTGAACAAGCCATTGCTGTAACTCGCCCGCGTCATCTGACGTCACTCTGCCATGAGGCAAATAGACCAGTACATCCGGATTCACCTGCTGCAGAAAAGGCAGCCGTTTCGCCTTTGCTGCTATCGGGACAACGTTAAATCCTTTCTGTTCGAAGGCATTGATGATGTCGTCCACATGGGTCGTCTCGAATTTGAACGGATCCGGCACACTGGTCAGCAAAGCCAGCACGGGAGCATCGGATTTCCATTTTCGCAAACGAGTCCGCCAATCGACGAAGCCGGCAAAATCGATAAAAACAGGATC
>JBEBTQ010000265.1:0-5279 GCA_040393685.1 Advenella kashmirensis
GACGAATCGTGACTCAGCCGTCACTTCCACCTTGATCAAGGGGTAGCGGTGAAGCACGTTGGCCAGTTTGGGCCAAAGAACTGTCTCTGCAGCATTGGGGGAGGCGGTAATGCGGATGGTGCCCGCCGGGCTATCCCGTAGCTCCCGCACAGCCATCAACTCGGCCTCGATCTCCTGAAAACGGGGTGCGATATTTCGCATCAGCTTCTCACCGGCTTCTGTGACAGAGACGCTGCGGGTCGTGCGGGTGAGCAGTCGTACTCCCATCCTGGCTTCAAGTGCACGAATCAAATGACTCAGGGAAGATTGGGACACACCCAGTTGTGCTGCGGCGCGGGTGAAACTTTGCTCACGTGCAACCGCCAGAAATGCCAGAAGATCGTTGTAGCTGTTTTTTGCCATATATGAGATCAATTCATAAGTATTTCCTGATTCTACTATCTAGTCGAACACAAGTGTGATTGTTATATTACTCAGCACATCAATCAGCAACGAAACTGCGTATTCATCACATTGCCATATTGAATGCAAGCGTCAAATTAGCGAAGAAAACATCAGCCCATTGCTGCTTCCTGAATTCCGGAAGATTCAGTCAAACGAAAATGCAATGGGCTTGCCCCACCACACGCGCCATTTAAAGGAATTTACCAAATGAAAAAACGTATATTAGGAAAAAGCAATCTGGAAGTATCCGCCCTGGGTCTTGGCTGCATGGGCCTGAGCCATGGGTATGGACCAGCGACCGATACCCGCCAGGCAATCAGTCTGATCCAAAGTGCTGTTGACAATGGAGTCACCTTCTTTGATACCGCAGAGGTTTACGGACCTTATCTTAACGAAGAAGTGGTCGGCGAAGCGCTCGCCCCGGTGCGCGATAAGGTTGTCATCGCCACAAAATTCGGATTCACTTTTGGGGAAGACAACAAACAGCAAATTCTCAACAGTCGGCCTGAACATATCCGCCAGGCGGTTGAAGGATCACTCAAACGTCTCAGGATCGATGTCATCGACTTGCTATACCAGCATCGCGTTGACCCGGACGTGCCAATCGAAGACGTGGCCGGCACGGTTCAGTCACTCATACGTGAGGGTAAGGTCCGGCATTTTGGATTGTCCGAAGCTGGTGTGCAGACCATTCGCCGTGCACATGCAGTGCAGCCGGTGACTGCCTTACAAAGCGAATATTCTCTTTGGTGGCGCGAACCGGAAAATGACATATTGCCAACACTGGAAGAACTTGGTATTGGCTTTGTTCCTTTTAGTCCGCTAGGCAAAGGGTTTCTTACGGGTGCCATCAATGCAGGAACAACGTTTGGCAGTGACGACTTCCGCAGCATTGTGCCCCGCTTCTCCCCTGAAGCACTCGCCGCGAATCAGGCACTGGTTGATGTGTTGAACAATATAGCCAAAGATAAAAACGTAACCCCAGCACAGATCGCACTTGCATGGCTTCTGGCGCAAAAACCATGGATCGTGCCCATTCCCCGAACCACCAAGCTTCACCGACTGCAGGAGAACCTGGGTGCCGTTACTGTGGAACTGTCGTCAAGCGACCTGAACAAAATAAAGCAGGCATTAGCGGAAATCGAGATTCAAGGAGATCGTTATCCAGCGGAGTTGCAGGCGCGCGTTGGGCGATAAGAGACTCTAAGGCGTGGCGACTTACTTCGTCGCGCCATCCGCTTTTTTATTTCTGGCTCCAGATCGAATCATCCCAACAAGCACGTAGATTTAACCAATTTCTTATATTTTTATTATAATATAAGTTATATGCTGATCGCATTATGCATCAAACTATCTACCAGCCCAAGGCTTTAAGGCAGCCAAGAAAAATTCGTGAACAGGCGGAAAGAAATGAACGCACGTACTGACTTTCAGATAATAAAAGACGGCCACGGCAAACCTGCGTTTGTGGTGGTGCCTTACGATCAATTTCAGCGCATCCTCCATCCTGTCGACAAGGACAATGGTGTCCCTGCCGAGGTTGTCGATCTGGCCTTTGAAAATAATCGTTCTGCGCTGTGGGCCTGGCGTGAGAATCTGGGATTGACTCAGCAGGAAATGGCAGCACGCCTGAGCATTACGCAGGCGGCCTATTCACAGCATGAGAGCAAGAAAACGCTGCGCAAGGCGACCCGTATAAAAATGGCTCGGGCCCTGGGCATTAACGAACAGCAGCTGGATTTTTAATTCAAGTAGAAAGCAAGCTGCCCTCGCTCGCAATTCATACAGCCCACCACTTTTTCGCAATCCGTGCCATAAGAAAATGCACACAAGAAAAATACCGCGTCACCCCCACATGACACCTGTGATATCAGGTGATGCAGAATCAGTGACGCGGTATCCGAACAATAATTAACGCACGCTTCAGAACAATGACAATGACAATGACAATGTCAATGTCTGAATCAACGATTAATTAAGGCCCATCATGCCCCGCAGTTGAGAGAGGTCTTCAGCCAGAACGTTGACGCGGCCGGCCAGCAACTTGCGGTCGGCTTCGGTGAGTTTCTCGTAGTTTTCGAACTGGTTGTCGCCTTTTTTGTATTTGGCAAGCGTATCGAAAACGACTTTGAAGTTGTCATCGGCTTTTTTGTAGAAAGATTTGTCTTCTTTCTCAATCTGAGGTTTCAGCAGCTGAACAATTTTGTATGCGCCTTCGAAGTTGGCCTGGAAGTCATACAGGTCGGTATGGCTGTAGCGATCCTCTTCACCAGAGATTTTGGTTGCAGCCACTTCTTCCATCAGCGCGGCAGCGCCACCCACGACTTTCTCTGGAGGGAATGTCAGGCCGGTCAGACGTTTTTCCAGTTCCTGCACATCTTTGAGCAGTTTGTCGGCTACAGGCACAACATCCTTGGTGCTTTTTTGCTCCCACAGCGCATATTCAATGCGGTGGAAACCGGTAAAGCCTGGGTCTTTCTCAGCTTTTTCGTGGTCATCGGCACGTGAGTCGATATCACCGTCAAGGTCGCTGAACAGTTCGGCAACGGGCTCAATACGCTCGTAGCTCATGCGAGTGGTTGGGAAAAGCGTTTTGGCTTTCTCAATATCACCGGCTTTAACTGCATCTGTAAACGCCTTGGTGTCTTTGGCCAGCGTCTGTACATTTTCGATCACGTAGATTTTGTAATCGGAAATGGGGCTGACCAGATCCAGTGGTGACACTGCAGCCGACGCGGTATGGCAAAAAAGACCCAGCGAAGTCATGGCGGCGAGTAATGGGTATGATGTCTTCATGGCGAACATACTTCCTTTAAAAAATTTGCTCCTTCGCGGGAGCGTTAAGAAATGCGACTATTTTCCAGTAGTGTGCGACCTAGCCAGTCGTCACGATTCCGGATGCCCGGCAAGGTAAAGAAATAGCCTCCCCCTACCGGTTTAATGTACTCTTCCAGTGGTTCTCCGTTAAGGCGGCTCTGTACTGTAATGAAGCCTTTGTACAGATCCGCCTGATAACAGATAAAGAGCAGACCCATATCGAGCTGACCCGATTTAGTCACACCGTTGGAGTAATTGAACGGACGTCGAAGGATCAGGTTGGCTTCAGACTCCGCACTTCGAGGATTCGCCAGACGAATATGGGAATCCATGGGCGTTATCTTGCCTTTCGGATCCTTAGCATAATCGGGAATATCAAATTCGGATTTCCCACCGTCCAGTGGTGCGCCGGATACTTTGACGCGGCCGAAAATCGCCTCCTGCTCCTGCAGTGGCGTGCGATCCCAGCGTTCAACAAAATTCCGGATGATACGTACCACCTGATAGGTTCCGTCTACCGCCCAGTCCGGCTCTCCCGATCCAGGCTGCACCCAGACAATCTTGTTCATTTGCTCTGCGTCATTCGAATCCGGATTGGCAGAACCATCGCGGAATCCCAGATAGTTGCGCGCACTCCCCGGTTTCTGTCCCTTGGTAGCAGTCACAGGAGGCACGATACCCTCCTGTTTCCAGTTCACCAGAAGCAGGCCGGGCATGGTTTTAACGATGTCCCGCAGTGCATACAGAATCACATCGCCGGTATTGGCGCAAAACTGAATGGACAAGTCGCCGTGACACAATGAAGCGTCGAGTGCATCATTGGAAAAAGACGTCATTGCGTGCAAATGGCGTGGCTTGCGGTCCGCCAGGCCGAATCGCTCATCAAACAGTGACGCACCCACTGACACAGTAATGGTCAAGCCTGCCGGATGGATGACTGGTCCCAGAATGCCCGATTCAGCGGGAGGAAGTTTGGGATCCAGCGTCGGCGGCGTGCCACCCTGGGTTAAGAAGGCAATGCGTTTCGTCAGTGTCCGAAACAGTTGCTCCAGTTCGTCGCGATTCTGGGCAAGGACACCAAACGAGGCGACCATGCCCGCCAGCGGACGAGGACTGACGATGCCTGCCTGGTGCCGACCAATATAAGGGACGTGATCCTCGGTATGACCGATCTCCGGCGCATCGGCCACCTGTGCCTCGCCCTTTCGGCCAGACGGCTGCGCATGTGCTGTGGCCAGTCCGGTAACGGCAGCGCCGGCGGCACCCAGGCTACCCAGAATTCGCCGACGCGTAGGAGAAACAGGTCCAACACCACGAACGTCAGTATCAGAGACTTTTTTATCTTGCATAACAATAGGTACTACTCTAAACCCAGCGCAGCATTGAGATGATCGAAATCGTCGACCAAGGCGCGCAGGGGTGATATCAGGGCGTCGTATTGCGCCTGGGTGAGCGCAGCGACTTGAATTTGTCCATCCTTGCGATTGGCTTCCATGACCTGGGTCAATTCGGAAAAATGCTGATCCAGCTTCTTCTGCAAATCCGGTGCAGCTTTAGTAAGGAGTGGCCGCAGCAATTCGCTGACTTTCTGTGTCCCGTCCAGCGTTCCCTGCAGGTCGGACAGACTGAACACGCTATCAGACTTGTCCCCCTGAGGTTTGAGGTCGTCCACATTACGTCTAAGCACTTTCGCTGCAGAGCCAATCAACTGCTGTGGTTGCAGTCCCTGGCCTTGCAAGCGAGTATTTAATGTCGCAATGTCGCTATTCAGTTGTTCAGCGACTGGCTTGAGCGCTTCAATATCCGCTCCTTGCTGCAGGCCGTACTCGATGCGATGAAAACCGGAAAATTGCGGGTCGTTTTCACGTTTTTCGAAATACTGGGAGTGCGCTTCCAGCTTTGTATCCAGATCCGCAAACAGCGCAGCAGCAGGTTCAACTCGCTTGTAGTGCTGGTGTGCCACAGGATAAGTCTCCCGCGCCCGGGCGATATCGCCGGACTGGATGGCCTGAACCAGT
>JBEBTQ010000266.1:0-5265 GCA_040393685.1 Advenella kashmirensis
GGTCTCCTTTTCCCGTTAGGTTATCGATAACTTTTTAAGTGAATGCTGGTCTCGGAGTTGCTGATATTGCGAATCAGTCGGATGCGCTCGAGCGCCTGACCCAGCTCGGCCAGGGAACCGGCTTCCAGTTCTGCCAGCAGATCCCAGCGTCCGTTGGTGTCATGCAGCGCGATAATGCAGGGCTCGCCCAGCAGACTGGCGATGACCTGCCGGCTCATATTTCCTTCAATCGCAATGCTCATCCATGCCCGGATGGTCTGGATTTGCGTGTCCGGCCGCAGTTGCACGCTATATCCCACGATGACCCCCGTATCTTCCAGCTTGAGCATCCGGTTGCGCACCGTGCCGCGGGATAGACCGAGTTTTGTAGCGAGATCGGCTACGGAATAGCGGGCGTTCTGACGCAGAAGAGAGATAAGGGCGTGATCTGTCGTATCCATGATGGCTGGCGTCCTAATTGAGCAATTCGGTAATCTATGTTGCCATTATGGCAAAAGAATAAACATAAGTGTGCAATATTGCCGATATGCATTGCCGGCACAATGCGTCACACTGTTACATAAGACGTCGCGAATGCAATGTCGCGAGAAAGACAGAGGAGCAATTGATGAACCAATACACTCAAACCAATCTGAGCACCGGCCTGATCCGCCCCGAGGACGTTGCACTCATTGTGCAGAAGCAGGGCATGAAGCAGACGCTGGAAGGGGTGATGAACTATATTCTGGCCGATTACCTGCGCTGGGACGAATTTGACAAGTCATCCCGTATCGGCAAATACGTCAAGGACGGTGTAATGGAGCTGATGCCTATCGCGGATCAGCACAATTATTCGTTCAAATATGTCAACTGTCATCCTCATAACCCGAAGGAAGGCCTGTCTACTGTGCTGGCCTTTGGTGCGTTGGTGGATAACGCCAACGGCAAGCCCGATGTGATTTGTGAACTGACGCTGACGACGGCATTCAGGACGGCAGCCATGTCTGCACTGGCCGCCAGATCGCTGGCCCGAAAGGACAGCCGTTGCATGGCGCTTATCGGTAACGGCTGCCAGAGTGAGTTTCAGGCGCTGGCGTTTCACTATCTGCTGGGCATTCAGGAACTGCATATCTACGATCTGGATCGCAATGCATCACAGAAACTGGCCGATAACCTGCGTCATACGGGTATGACGGTTGTGATTGCCGATAGCGTTGGCGACGCCGTCAAAGGTGCAGATATTGTGACTACCGTAACGGCAGAATATTCGCGCGCGCATATCCTGACACCCGAGATGATCAGGCCAGGCATGCACATCAATGCTGTCGGTGGCGATTGCCCCGGAAAGACCGAATTGCATCCTGACATCCTGCCAATGACAGATGTGTTTGTGGAATTTGAGCCTCAGACCCGCGTGGAAGGTGAGCTGCAGAACGTGGCAGCCGATTTTCCGGTACGGCATTTGTGGCAGGTGTTCCAGGGACAGACGCCCGGGCGTGAGAGCGATGAGCAGATTACTTTGTTCGATTCCGTAGGATTCGCCCTTGAAGACTTTTCTGCCTTGGTTTACATGCGTGATACGGCTCGCAAAATGGGACTGATGCAGCCGATTTCGCTGGTACCCGAACTGGCAGATCCCAAGGATCTGTTCTCTTACCTGGGCGTGGGTCAGATTCAGCGCCAGGCCGAGCCAGTGGCTGCATTGCCGTAACTTCCTCGCTTGCGGAGTAAGCCTGGAAGAGGTGTGGCGCACCTATCCTGGATGCAAAACGGCCCGATCTCTTAAAGGAGACGGGCCGTTAGTCTTATCTTTGCGTTCGTTGCCAGTCCGGGCCGCCGTCGACTGCGAACGATGACGTTGCCGTGCAAAGAAAAGTGTACAAAATGCGTACAATAAGACGATCCATTTCCCGATCTTCTGCCAATGCCGTCTTCCTTCACTGATTCCCCACCGACCGTGCAACTCTGGTTTGCGTGCCCTGATCTGCAGTCTGAATATGATGTGCAGGCACTGTCCGCTCAGGATCGCGAACGGGAGGCGGCAAGACTTTCCGGGCGTAATGCTCATGAATGGCGGGTGAGCCGTGCCCTTAGACGGCGTCTTCCCGTCAATTTTTCATCTTCCAGTCTGTCGCATAGTCACGGGCATGCGCTTTGGGGCGCGTCGCTGACGCATTCGCACATGGGGGTGGATCTGGAAAAGGTTCACGCAGTCGATGAGCTTGCGCTGGCAGAGATGGTGGCGCATGAAGATGAGATGCGACTGCTATCGGCTGTGCAGGGTGAGGCCAGAACCCGTCTTTTCTATCGTCTCTGGACGATTAAAGAAGCACTGATCAAAGCGGTTGAGGGGGATTTTCCGGCGGATATGCTGCGAGTCGGGTTGCGCCTGTGCATTGAGAAGAAGGAAGGTGAGAACAAGGAAGAAGAGAAGAGGAAAGGGGAGAAGGGCGAGCGTGGATTGTTGGAAAGCGATGTGCGTGTGCCTGCCGGCCAGCGCGTGCCGGACGACATCAGTCTGGCCCTGTCTCTGCTTCACGATTCGTATGCAGGTCGCACTGGCAGTATGGATGCGGCACATCACAATGACAGCACGAGCACCACACATCACAATGAGAGCACGGACGCCAAACATCACAATAACAGCACGAGCGCCGCGCATCAAAATGAGACGGCAGGCAAAGCCCAGGCGCTCCCTGACGTTCACCGAGCAGGCCCTGACGCTGCATACTTGCCCCTTCGTTTAACTGGTATGGGTGGCATGTTGTGGCATGGCGTGTCGGCAATGATAGGCGACGAATGGATGATGGCGGCCGTCTGGCCAGCTGCCGATGATCATTCTACCGGACCAGGTAATACTGTGATCGCGCGAATGGCCGTGCCGGGCGGCAGCCAGACGCTTAAGCTGGAACAGGCTGTATATTTCGCAACTCGTTAGCTAGGTCTGGCGGCAAGTGAGCGCTGAAAACCCCCGCACATAAAGCAACTCTGTAGTTTCAACGCCGCGAATCACAATTGAAACATTGAATGAAAATCAGCGCCGCGAACCGTCATCAGGCGATCAGGCCACTGGCCTGAGATCGCGGCGCTGACTCACACCGGCTTGCGAAAGATCAGCGATGTATTGACGCCACCGAAAGCGAAGTTGTTGTTCATGACGTATTCGGTGTCGATGGTTCGCCAGTCATGTTGCAGGTAGTCCAGTTCGGCGCAGCGTGGATCTACGTTATCCAGGTTCAGCGTAGGAACGAAAGAGCCGTCATGCATCATGGCAATGGAGAACCAGGATTCCAGCGCACCGCAGGCACCCAGGGTATGACCCAGAAAGCTCTTTTGGGAACTGATGACTGCGCGGCTTCCAAAGAGCTGAGCCGTTGCGTGGGATTCGGCAATGTCGCCCTGTTCGGTCGCCGTTCCATGTCCGTTGATATAGCCGATCTGTTCGGGCTGCAGTCCGGCCTGATCCAGCGCCATCTTCATGGCCTGATACATGGTTTCGCTCTGCGGCCGGGTGACATGCGTGCCATCCGAATTGGTCCCGAAACCGACGATTTCCGCGTGAATATGCGCGCCGCGGGCCAGGGCATGTTCGCGTTCTTCCAATACAAAAATGCCCGCACCTTCGCCAATAACCAGTCCGTCCCGGTCACGATCATAGGGGCGCGGTGAAGTGTGCGGCGCATTGTTGCGCTGGCTGGTGGCATACAGGGAATCGAAAACATAGGCCTCACTGGGACATAGTTCTTCGCCCCCGCCCCCCAGCATCATGGGAATCAGTCCGTGCCGGATGGCTTCATAGGCGTAACCAATTCCCTGGCTTCCCGAGGTGCAGGCGCTGGAAGTGGGAATGATGCGCCCTTTCAGACCAAAGAAAATACCGATGTTGGCCGCCGTTGTGTGAGGCATCATCCGCACATAGGTGTTGGCGTTCACACCCTGTGTTTCGCCATGCATGAGCAGACTGGCGAGGGCTCGCACGTCTTCGGTACTGCCCGTGGAGGATCCACAGGCAACGCCCATGGCGCCTGTCTGGATTTGCGGATCATTCAACAGCCCGGCATCGGCAAGCGCGCGTTCGGCCGCGTCCACGCACAGCTGGGATACCCGGCCCAGGCTGCGAAGCTGCTTGCGCTGCCAGTGCGACGGAACGGCATAATCCGGTATGGGGGCGGCCAGGCGGGTGCCGAGCTCAACGTAACGATCCCATTCAGGCATCGTGCACACAGCACTGCGTTTTGCGGCAAAGGCATCGCGGATATCGCGCCAGTTGTTTCCCAGGGCTGTAATGCCACCAATCCCCGTAATCACAACACGCTTCATCAGCAGAGCCCTCCGTTCACGGACAGGACCTGCCGGGTGATGTAGCCGGCCTTTTCCGACATCAGGAAGGTCACGGCGGCGGCGACTTCTTCCGGGTCTCCCGCGCGCTGGGCGGGAATGGCTTTGAGTATCTCTTCGACGGGGACGTTTTCGTCCAGCATGTCGGTGTCGATCAGGCCGGGCGCCACGCAATTGACGGTGATGCGGCGTTTGGCCAGTTCAACTGCGAGCGCTTTGGCCGCTCCGATCAGTCCGGCCTTGGACGCACTGTAATTGACCTGTCCGCGATTGCCTATCAGCCCGGAAACAGAGGCCATGCAAACGATGCGGCCGGGTTTGCGCCGACGTATCATCGGCATGACCAGCGGGTGCAGCACGTTGTAGAAACCGCCCAGATTGGTATCCACAACCTGGTCCCAGTCTTCATCTGTGAAGGCGGGGAAGGCATTGTCGCGCGTCAGGCCGGCATTGAGCACCACGCCATAGAATGCGTCGTGGGTTTCCAGCCAGGATTCCAGAGATTGTCTGCAGGCGTTTCTGTCGGAAACGTCGAACTGCAGAATGTCGACGTCCCGACCCAGTGCACGGATTTCATCGGCCACCTGTTGCGCGTCTTCGCGCCGCTGGCGACAGTGAAGGGTCAGGTCAAAACCAGCACGGGCCAGATCTAGGGCAATGGCCTTGCCAATCCCGCGGCTGGAGCCGGTAACGAAAATGCGATTCGCGGTCATACCGCAAGCTCCTGTATATATTGGTTGACGTCGGGCGGGCTGAAGACGCTGAGTCTGGCCGTCGCAACAACAGTGGCGTTTAGCGTGTCGTAGTCCGTGGCCGCAGCGCGGTCAGCCGCAGTCGCTGCCGGTCTGCTTGCCTTAGTGGCGTTCGCCGCACCCGTATCCTCCGCGTGCGTTTCTTTTACCCTCGCTTTCGTCGCGCCGGTTGCGGCACTCTGGTCATTCACGGTCG
>JBEBTQ010000267.1:0-5265 GCA_040393685.1 Advenella kashmirensis
CGACCGTGCCCTCAGCCACTTTATCGCCCACCTTAACATTGATTTCTTTAACAACGCCGGCAGCCGATGAAGGAATCTCCATGGATGCCTTGTCTGACTCTACCGTGATCAGGCTTTGCTCTTCCTTGATGGTATCGCCCGGCGCGACCAGCAACTCAATGACTTCCACCTCACTGAAATCGCCAATGTCCGGAACCTTAATTTCGATTACATTGCTCATAATGATCTGCCTTATGCGTGGTGAGGATTGGCTTTGTTGGTGTCAATGCCATATTTCTGAATGGCTTCGCTCACTTTTGATTTATCGATCGTGCCGTCATCGGCCAGCGCCTTGAGCGCAGCCAGAACAACGAAATGACGATCCACTTCAAAGTGCTCACGCAGTTTGTAACGGAAATCCGAACGACCAAATCCATCGGTGCCCAGTACCCGGTATGTACGTCCCTTAGGCATAAAGTCCCGCACCTGATCAGCAAACAGCTTCATATAGTCGGTCGACGCGATAATCGGGCCGTCTGTGCTTTCCAGTTGCTGGGTGATGTAAGGCACCTGTTGCTTGTCAGTTGGGTTGAGCAGGTTGTGACGATCAACGTCCATCCCTTCGCGGCGCAACTCGGTAAAGCTGGTCACACTCCAAACGTCTGAAGAGATGTCCCAGTCTTCTTTGAGCAATTCCTGCGCTTTCATGACTTCGCGCAAAATCGTGCCCGAACCCATCAGCTGTACATGATGTTTACCACCAGTCGTAGACTGCAGCTTGTACATGCCTTTGATGATACCTTCTGCGTCACCCTCTTTAAGTCCGGGCTGACCGTAGTTTTCATTCATCAGCGTGAGGTAGTAATACACGTTTTCCTGATTCTCGACCATGCGCTTCAGTCCGTGCTGCATAATCACAGCCACTTCATGCGCGAAAGTCGGGTCGTAGCTGACGCAGTTCGGAATGGTGGACGCCAGAATATGACTATGTCCGTCTTCGTGCTGCAATCCTTCGCCGTTCAGCGTCGTGCGACCAGCCGTGCCACCCAGCAGGAAGCCGCGGGCCTGCATGTCACCGGCGGCCCAGGCAAGATCACCAACCCGCTGGAAGCCGAACATGGAGTAATAAATGAAGAACGGAATCATGATGCGGTTGTTGGTCGAATAGGACGTGGCCGCCGCAATCCATGACGCAAATGCACCCGCTTCGTTAATCCCTTCCTGCAGCAACTGACCGTCAGCCGATTCCTTGTAGTACATCACCTGGTTTTTATCAACGGGGGTGTACTTCTGCCCTTCCGGTGCGTAAATACCGATCTGGCGGAACAGACCTTCCATACCAAAGGTACGGGATTCGTCAGCCAGAATCGGCACAACCCGTTCACCCAGCTGTTTATCGCGCAGCAATTGATTCAGGAAGCGTACGAACGCCTGCGTTGTGGAAATTTCACGGCCTTCTGCGGTCGGCTCAAGCACGGCTTTGAAGACATCCAGCGCCGGCACTTTGAGTTTTTCCTCTGCCTGAGGACGACGGCTTGGGTAGTAGCCGCCCAGTTTCTCGCGCTGTTCGCGCAGATACTTCATTTCAGGCGAATCTTCTGACGGTTTGTAATACGGCAGGTTCTCAAGCTGTTCATCTGTGACCGGAATATTGAAGCGGTCGCGGAAGCCCTTGAGCGAATTGATGTCCAGTTTCTTTTGCTGGTGAGCCGGATTCTGACCTTGCGCAATCGCGCCAAGACCGTAGCCCTTAATGGTTTTAGCCAGAATAACGGTAGGCTGACCTACGGCATTCTGCGCGGCATCGAATGCAGCATATACTTTGTAGGGGTCATGACCGCCACGGTTCAGACGCCAGATTTCTTCGTCGCTCATGCGGCTGACCATTTCCAGCAGGCGCGGGTCTTTGCCGAAGAAGTGTTCGCGAACATAGGCACCATCATTGGCCTTGCAGGCCTGATATTCGCCGTCAACCGTTTCCTGCATGACTTTACGCAGAATGCCTTCTTTGTCGCGCGCCAGCAGAGGATCCCAGTAACCACCCCAGATCAGCTTGATCACATTCCAGCCACTACCACGGAATTCGCCTTCCAGTTCCTGGATGATTTTCCCGTTGCCGCGTACCGGCCCGTCCAGACGCTGCAGGTTGCAGTTAATCACGAAAATCAGGTTATCGAGTTTTTCACGTGCAGCCAGGCTGATGGCACCCAGAGATTCTGGTTCGTCCATTTCACCGTCGCCGCAGAAGACCCAGACCTTACGTTTGCTGGTGTCGGCAATGCCGCGGGCGTGCAGGTATTTCAGGAAACGGGCCTGATAAATAGCCATCAAGGGGCCTAAGCCCATAGAAACCGTTGGGAACTGCCAGAACTCAGGCATCAGCTTGGGATGCGGATAGGAAGGCAGGCCTTTGCCGCCGACTTCCTGACGGAAGTTATCCAGCTGGTCTTCGCTCAGACGACCTTCAAGATAGGCGCGTCCGTATACGCCGGGAGACGAGTGACCTTGGAAATACACCAGATCGCCGCCATGATCTTCAGTGGCGGCATGCCAGACATGATTCTGACCGCAACCGATCATGGTTGCCAGCGAGGCAAAGGAAGCAATATGGCCACCCAGATCGCCACCATCTTCAGGATTGTGTTTATTGGCCTTGACCACCATAGCCATGGCATTCCAGCGCACATATGAGCGGATGCGTTCTTCCATGGCCATGTTACCAGGATGACGCGGCTCCAGCCCGGGCGGAATGGTATTGACGTAAGCAGTATTGGGGGAGTACGGAATGTTGGAACCGGACCTGCGAGCCAGATCGGTCAGTTGCTCAAGCAGAAAGTGCGCGCGTTCCGGCCCCTCTCTGTCCAGTACTGCTTCCAGCGACTCCAGCCATTCCTGGGTTTCTACGCTATCCACATCCGTGGATTTGCCTGTCTGAGGGTTATCTGATGTAGACATTCAGTTCTCCATATCGATTTTTATCGTGGCCACGGCACTCATGTGTTTGTGTAACCATACCATTTTCGGTGCGCAGGGCAATCCGGATTGCGGACTTGCACGCCTGACTGCTGCTCATTCTAAAAGAGGCAGCCGCCCATGACAAGGAATATTTTATATAATGATATTGAATTTTATAATATGAAATTTACATTGCAGCGCAACATGACTAAATGACAAAATTTGTGCTGTTGCTGTGAATTTGTATTTAACTCCTTTAAAATGTACAGGTTATGAATTGTGATCATGAGCATGCCCGAATTACCAAGCAAGTCTTTGCTTACCTCGTCTTTTTACGATAGCGCAAAATTCAAAAAACGCGGCCTGTACTGGATCACCCCCGTTTTTGTTCTGGTGCTCTATCTGCTGGTTATGGCCGGCTTTTTCTGGTTGCAGCGCCTGCACAGCGAAAGCGTCATGTTCATTACCATGGACGAAGAAACCCGCCAGCAACGGTTGCTTTTTTTCGTCATCGCCCTCTCCCTCATCATTATTATCAGTCTGCTCGCGTTATGGCGCTATACGCGTTTTCGCTCACACGCTGAAGCAGCCTTGCAGGCTGAAACCAGCTTTCGACGCGCCATGGAAAACTCCATGTCAACCGGCATGCGCGTGCTGGACATGCAGGGCCGCATCGCTTATGTGAACCCGGCCTTTTGCCGCATGATGGGCTGGAACGAGGCAGATCTGCTGGGCAAAAGCACGCCCTTTCCCTATTGGGTACCAGGGCGCTACGATGAACATCAGCGCACGCTTGATATTCTCATGTCCGGTAAAACGCCCAGCACCGGCCTGGAAGTAGAAGCACAGCGGCGGGATGGCTCGCGCTTTACTTCACGCATGTATGTGTCTGCCCTGCGCGATCCCAATGGCGAGCAGATCGGCTGGATGACTTCCATGACCGACATTACCGAACCCAAGCGTGTACGCGAGGCGCTGGCCGCGGCTCACGAGCGCTTTATGACGGTGCTCGAAGGCCTGGACGATGCCATTTCCGTTGTTGCCGATACCGTGAACGGCCGCGAATTGCTGTTTGCCAACCGTACGTATCGCCGTCTTTTCGGTTCCCAGCCCCAGGGCCATGCCGAACTGCTGGCCGGCCGGCGCGGCCGTTTCACCGAAGATTCAATCGAACAATACGCACCCAGCGTCAACAGCTGGTTTGAAGTACAGCATCGCATGCTGGTCTGGACTGATGGCCGCCGCGTTCGGCTGCAGGTAGCGCGCGATATTACCGAAAGACGCAAACACGAAGAGGAATCCCGCAACCAGCAGGAAAAAATCCAGCTCACCAGCCGCCTGACCACGATGGGGGAAATGGCCTCATCGCTTGCACACGAACTGAACCAGCCGCTGACCGCCATCGCCAACTACAATATGGCGGCGGTCGCCATGCTCAAATCAGGACGGGCAACCAATGAATCGCTGCTTTCTGCGCTGGAAAAGGCGGCCAATCAGGCCGAGCGCGCGGGTAAAATCGTCAGCCGCATCCGTGAATTCGTAAAACGCAGTGAACCGCGCCGCCAGCGTGTACCGGTTGAACAAATTGTCGAACATGCGCTGGACTTTGCCGAGATTGATGCCCGCAAGCGGCAGATTCGCATCGAGGCCATGATTCCCGACCATATCCCACATGTGCTGGCAGACCCGATCCTGATTGAGCAGGTCCTGCTCAATCTGGTTAAGAACGGCATGGAAGCAATGAACCACACGGAACATGATCTGCTGACGGTGGAAATCAAACAGCAGAATCAACTGGTTGAATTTATCGTAACGGATCGCGGCCATGGCATACAAGAGCCGGAACGACTGTTCGAGCCTTTTTTCAGCACCAAATCAGAAGGACTGGGAATGGGCCTGAATATATGCCGCACCATTATCGAATCCCACCACGGCAGACTGTGGGCGCAGGCTAATCCGGAAGGAGGCACCCTGTTTCACTTCACCCTGCCCTGTGCTCCACAAGAGCCCAACGAAACACCAATCAAAGAGGAATTAACCGTATGAATAACCCAAGCAGCATTGTATATATCGTAGATGATGACGAAGCGGTACGTGATTCACTACGCTGGCTTCTTGAGGCCAACGGCTATCAGGTTGTGGCCTTCGACAGCGCGGAAAAATTCCTCGAAGGCTACAATCCGAATGTCGTCAGCGTGCTGATTGCCGACGTGCGGATGCCCGGCATGTCCGGTCTGGAATTGCAGGAAACCCTGATGGCCCGCAAGGCAAGTATTCCCGTGGTATTCATCACCGGTCACGGCGATGTGCCCATGGCTGTGTCTACCATGA
>JBEBTQ010000268.1:0-5261 GCA_040393685.1 Advenella kashmirensis
ATGCGACCCAGGCTATACTTTCTGACGGGTCCCGAAAATGCGATCACCGGCATCACCCAGGCCGGGCATGATATAACCATCTTCATTCAGGCGTTCGTCGATTGAGGCGGTATAGATCTTTACATCGGGGTGAGCATCAACAACGCGTTTGATGCCCTCTGGCGCAGCCACCAGCACCAGCGCTTTGATTTCCCGACAGCCGGCCTGCTTGAGCATGCTGATCGTCGCCACCATTGAGCCGCCGGTAGCAAGCATCGGATCGATAATCAATGCAAGTCGCTGATCCAGATCGCCCACCAGCTTTTGCAGATAGGTGCCCGCTTCCAGAGTTTCTTCGTTGCGCGCAATGCCAACGGCACTGACTTTTGCGCCGGGAATCAAAGAGAGGACGCCATCGAGCATACCGATTCCGGCACGCAGAATGGGCACCACGGTCACTTTCTTGCCGGCGATTTTTTTGACGGTGACCGAACCGCACCAGCCTTCAATAACAGTGTCTTCCAGCGGGAAGTCCTTGGACGCCTCGTAGGTCAGCAGCGCAGCGATTTCCTGGGCCAGTTCCCGAAAACTTTTTGTGCTCAGATCGGCGCGCCGCATGATGCCAAGCTTGTGCTGGATCAGGGGGTGACTGATTTCATGGACGGACATGATTTTTTCTCCGAAAACTATTGTGCGATGAGCCACTCCACAATGGAGTCTACAAATGATTTGGTTTTAAGGGCAGCACCGTCATTGACGATACTGACCAGAATATAGGTTTTACCGTTGGCCGCCGTCACAAATCCCGATAGCGCACTGGCGTTGCCAAGTGTTCCGGTCTTGAAGTGACCGCGTCCCCTGACAGACTGATCGGTAAGACGGCGACGCATGGTACCATCGACGCCCGTCACGGACAATGAGTCGACGAACGTATCGCGCAATGGAGAAGCCCAGATCGCGTCCAGCATCTGCGCCTGTCCACCTGCCGTAATCCGGCCCTCGCGCGACAATCCCGACCCGTTGGCTACGGTATAACCGGCAATATTAACACCTTGTTTCTTTAGGATTCCCAGGACGGCCTGCGCGCCTTTTTCAAATGTGGCGGGCGCCCCGTACATTTCCTCTCCCAATGTCAGCAACAGTGTTTTTGCCATAACATTATTACTGTATTTATTGATAGTCTGAATGACCTGTGCCAGAGGTGGGGAACTGCGCGTTTCCAGCAACAAGGCGCCGTCGGGCACCAGGCCGTCACGGATGACACCGGAAATGGTACCGCCCTCTGCCGTCCAGAGTCGCTCAAAAATCGACGAAAACATATAGGGCTGTGATCCCACAAGCCGGTAAAAAGAGAACGCGCCGCAACTGGCAGACAATTTACCTTTAAGCTGCAGCGCACGACCTTCCTCTGTATCCACGCTGCCTGTGAGCTCCGATCCCGTTCGCGATTTGATGCAGGCACCGGACGTCAGTCCCAGACCTCCTACGACTGGCGGATTCATAATATCCGGCTCAAACGAGACATCCCATCTGCCGGCCTGCGTATCGGGTTTGAAATTGAGCATGATGGCGCCCAGATTGACCATCATGGCGTCCGGATTAGCGTTGTAGGGGCGCTCCGGCGAACCATCGAACTCGCCGGGATCGGTAAAGATCGGAGCGAACAGCGAACGATCCACCACCACATCTGACAGATGACGTATCCCTTTGGCCTGAATGTGACGGATCAGCTCGCGCAAATCCTGGTAATTGAGACCCGGGTCACCGCCTCCCTTGATATAAAGGGGCGTGCGCATGGCCTGTGAAATGTCCACGCGCGCCCGCTTGTCCAGATAAACCCGCGTTTTCCAGGTATAGCCGGACCCTAACCGGTTCAGCGCAGCCCAGGTAGTCAGGGTTTTCATGACCGAAGCGGGGTTGCGAGGTACAGAAGGATTGATGGCCAGTATTACGGGGCCGCCTACTTCCTTGATCAGCAATGAATAGGATGACAGGGGAACGCCGCTGCGGTCCCAGCGCGCCTGAATGGCATCGGGCAGATGATCGGCCGATTTAATGGAAGCGATTGGAAAACCATAAACGTTGAGCAATTCTCCGGCATCTGACTGCGCCTGTGCCGCAGCCGCCGCCATTCCGCCGGTGCCGCTTTTCAGACCCGTACCGCCTTTGCCATCGGATTTGATGGGCTGTACGATTCGCACATCCAGCGCACCTGGGCGATTGAACTCAAAGGTTTCTCCCGGAGCCACCCGGATGGCGGGCGTTTTGCTCTTGCGCCCCGATTTGCTTTTGTTTCGCGACCCTCCCGGGGCTTTGCGACTGGCGGCTGTCGAGTCCTTCTTTTTGGCGGACGCCGTTTTGCTGCCAGAAGACGCAGGCTTCTTTGTCTGTGTTTTTGTGGCTGTCCCGCTCTTGCGCGCAGGTTCTCGCGAATAGGCGGGGACGGCCATAGAAAGACAGACCAGCGCAAGCAATAACTGTGCTGGCAGATTTGCCCGCGCCAGCCGCCAGGGCGAATGCGTTACCGAATGACCCATCACCCGATTCATATTTTGCGACTCATACTTTCAGAATGCCTGAAACCAGGCGGGCGCCAGTGACAAAGGTCGAACAGACGCCACGCGCGGATCGGCATGCCAAAGTGTGACAAGGCAGAAGGCGGATCATTATGTTCAGACTCTCCCGATGATGTCCCGAAGGAAAAAAGACACTTTATAATAGGTAATTACGACAATCCCGTTAAAACCCACGCGCACCTTGCGCCACGCTTCTCAAAAAAATCACCATACACGACGCACCAGCCTTCCTAAGCGCGTTTTGCAGCGCATTCTGATGTCGCCGTCTGTTGACCCTATTACATGCTACCCATAGATCCCTCGTTGAGCCTTGCCGATTTCGACTACGAACTTCCGGAACACCTGATTGCGCAAACACCACCCGCAACCCGAACCGACAGTCGCCTGCTCCATGTGCCGGCCCAGGGTGAACTGCAGGACCTGAATTTTTCTACTCTGCCAGACCTGCTGATGCCTGGCGATCTGCTGGTATTCAACGATACCAAGGTCATTAAAGCAAGACTATACGGACAAAAAGACAGCGGCGGGCGCATTGAGGCCCTGATCGAGCGTATTCTGGAGCCCACTCGCGCCCTGGCCCACATTCGTGCAAGCAAGGCACCGCGAGCAGGTGTGACCCTGATTTTTGACGAAGCGGTACGTTGCCAGGTGACCGGCAGACAGGACGATTTGTTCGAATTGCAGTTCGAAGACGATATTCTGCCCTTGCTGGACAAACACGGCAACCTCCCGTTGCCCCCTTACATCAAACACAGCGCAGATGAGCAGGATGAATCACGCTATCAGACGGTGTACGCCCGGCATCCTGGCGCCGTGGCTGCCCCTACCGCCGGCCTGCATTTTGACGCCGGCCTGCTGGAACGCCTGCGCGACAAAGGAATCGAAACCGCCTGGGTCACGCTGCATGTCGGCGCGGGAACTTTTCAGCCTGTGCGGGTAGAAAAAATCAACGAACACATTATGCATTCTGAGTGGTATACCGTGCCTCAGGTCACGGTCTCAGCCATCGAAGCAACACGCCAGCGCGGCGGACGCGTCATTGCGGTGGGCACAACCAGCGTGCGCGCCCTGGAATCGGCCGCCCAGCAAGGTGGTACGGTAAACGATCTGCGTTGCCCGGTTGCCCATAGCGCCGATACACAGTTGTTTATTACGCCCGGATATCAATTTCGGGTGATCGACGGCCTGATTACCAACTTTCACCTGCCGCAATCTACCTTGCTTATGCTGGTATCCGCCCTCACCGGTCGTGAGCGTATGCAACAGGCTTACCGTCACGCCATCGAACAGCAATACCGTTTCTTCAGTTACGGCGATGCCATGTTCATTGCGCCGTCGTCAGAGAAAACCACTGCGGCACAAGAGCCTGCCAGCGCTGTCAAGTCCGCCAGCTCCCAGTCTGCCGAATGATTTCTCACCACACACTTTGCAACGCGCCGCAAACCCGCAGGGGAACGAATCAGAGCCGATTCTGTCATACTTGATTCTTTGCCGCGCGTACGTCATCCTTTCTTTACCAATCAAACATCATGTCTGGTCTTTCCTTTTCTTTATTAGCAACCCAGGGCAAAGCGCGCCGCGCCAGTATCACGCTCAATCACGGCACCGTGCAGACCCCCATGTTCATGCCGGTGGGCACGTACGGCAGTGTCAAGGCCATGCTGCCCCATGAACTTGAAGAGATCGGCGCCCAGGTAGTCCTTGGCAACACCTTCCACCTGTGGTTAAGACCCGGCACCGAGGTCATCGAAAAACACAATGGCCTGCACGGTTTCATGCAATGGAATAAACCCATTCTGACCGACTCAGGCGGGTTCCAGGTTTTCAGTCTGAGCGATCTGCGCAGCAAAATTACCGAAGAAGGCGTCAAGTTCTCATCCCCTATCGATGGATCGCGCCTTTTTCTGACGCCGGAAGAATCCATGCGGATTCAGCGTGCGCTCAATTCGGATATTGTTATGGTGTTTGACGAGTGCACACCTTATGCCATTGATGGTCGTCCGGCCACGCACGAAGAGGCGGCCCGATCCATGCGCATGTCTCTGCGCTGGGCGAAACGTTCACGCGATGCCTTTGATTCGCTGCAAAATCCCAACGCCCTTTTCGGTATTGTCCAGGGCGGCATGTACGAAGACCTGCGCGAGGAATCGCTCGCCGGTCTGCAACGCATTGGCTTTGATGGCTACGCTATCGGCGGCCTGTCCGTGGGTGAACCCAAGGAAGATATGCAGCGCATTCTGGAACACATCACCCATCAGCTGCCGGAAAACGCCCCACGTTACCTGATGGGCGTGGGGACACCCGAGGACCTGGTAAACGGGGTGAGCCAGGGCGTGGACATGTTCGACTGCGTCATGCCATCGCGCAATGCACGCAACGGCTGGCTCTTCACCCGCTTTGGCGACATCAAGATCCGCAACGCCAGGTATCGTGACGATACCCGTCCGCT
The DNA here is from genome assembly GCA_040393685.1 of Advenella kashmirensis. GTDB lineage: Bacteria > Pseudomonadota > Gammaproteobacteria > Burkholderiales > Burkholderiaceae_B > Advenella > Advenella kashmirensis_C. Next base: position 5,005 of record JBEBTQ010000268.1, read on the forward strand.
AGATCCGACATGTTCCTGCCATACCTGCCGTCACTTCTCACGCGCCTACCTGCATCATATGCAGAAGGCCAATGAAATTACTGGTGCGCGTCTGAACACGCTTCACAATCTGCATTTTTACCTGAAAATCATGGAAGAAATGCGCCAGGCCCTTGAAGAAGGCCGCTTCGAACAATGGCGTGAGGAATTTTTCACCGCGCGCTCAAAAGGCATTGATTAGCCCAGAAAAGGCTACAATATTCGGTTAATTTACACTT
>JBEBTQ010000269.1:0-5231 GCA_040393685.1 Advenella kashmirensis
GAGTGCATTGAGCATGAATTCGAACGGCAAATCCTTCACTGTCAGCGTCTGCTCGCTCATGCGTCGGGCGGATGCATCCCCATCCAGCGATCGATCCATCCAGCTCACGGGATTCTTGACGTTGGCGGTTCGCAGAATGTGGTCGTGAAAGGACAGCTTGCCATGCGCGCCCGGGCCAATGCCAATATAGTCGCCGAACTCCCAGTAATTCAGATTATGTCTGGCACGACAGCCGGGCCTGGCATAGGCGGAAATTTCATAATGCTCAAAACCGGCATTCTGCGTCTCACGCAGCAGCATGTCTTCAATGTCTGCCGCGCTGTCTTCATCAGGAAGTCCTGCCGGCGGGAATTTGGCAAAAACCGTATTCGGCTCCATCGTCAGATGGTACAAAGACAGATGCTGCGTTCCAAACCCCAAAGCACGCCTGATATCTTCCCGGGCTTTTGCCACGGTTTGGCCCGGCAGCGCAAACATCAGGTCAATATTGACCTGTGGAACACTCTTTAATGCCAGTTCGATGGCACGCTCAGCCTGTTCGGCATTATGAATACGCCCCAGTTTGTGCAGGGCATCGTTGTCAAAACTCTGCACGCCCAGCGAAAACCGGTTGACGCCCGCCGCCGTATACTGCTCGAAACGACCCGCTTCAGCCGTACCCGGATTGGCCTCCATGGTAATTTCGGCGTCGGGACTCAATGGCAGATACGAGCGCACCATAGTGAGCATCTGATCGATCGCTTCACCGCTCAACAGGCTTGGTGTGCCGCCGCCCAGAAAAACCGTATACACGGTGCGCCCCCAAACCAACGGCAGGGTCGCTTCCAGATCACGACGCAAGGCTGCCAGATAACGGGCCTCGGGAATCTCGTTTTTCTTCTCGTGCGAGTTAAAGTCGCAATACGGACACTTGCGCACACACCAGGGCACATGAATGTATAAGGAGAGTGGCGGCAGTCCGGTAGTGAAGCTGACTTGCGGTTTCAGGCGCTGCAGCGGGACAAAGGTTTCACTCACGTTGCACTCAGGTCTGCAAGGAGACGGCGCAGCGCCATGGCGCGATGGCTGACCTTGTTCTTGACTTCAGGATCCAGCTGAGCCGCAGTCTTGCCAAGGTCAGGTAGGTAGAAATACGGATCGTAGCCAAAGCCGTTATCGCCAGCGGCAACTTGCGCAATTTCTCCGTGCCAGGTGCCCTGGGCAATAATCGGACAGGGGTCATTCTCGGAGCGAACAAAAACCAGCACCGCAATATACGCAGCACGCCGATCCTGCTGATTCTGCAATTCCAGCAATAAACGCCGGTTGTTGGCCGCGTCGGATTTCTCTTCGCCAAACAGCGTGGCGTAGCGAGCAGACAGCACGCCGGGTGCACCATTGAGCGCAACCACCGAGAGACCGGAATCGTCAGCCAGTGCGGGCAGCCCGGTATGATGACTCGCGTGCCGCGCCTTGGCCAGCGCATTCTCTACGAAAGTATGAAAAGGTTCAGGGGCTTCTGACACATTCAGTTCACCCTGAGGAATCAGTCGCATACCCAGTGGCGCAAACAGCGCATCGAATTCACGCAGCTTGCCTTTGTTTCCGGAAGCCAGTACTACATCCATCATTGTTCCTATTGATTCAAACAGGCCAGGCCGATTGCTGTTCACGCAGGAGCCTGGCGATACCGGACTCGGCCAGCGCCAGCAGACTGTCCAGATCCTGACGGCTGAACACCTGCCCTTCTGCCGTACCCTGTACCTCGACAAACTGTCCCGAGCCCGTCATGACCACATTCATATCGGCATCGCAGGCCGAATCTTCTTCATAATCCAGATCAAGCACAGGCTGACCCTTGTACATGCCCACGGAAATGGCTGCGACACGATCTCGCAAGGGATTCACTGTCAGCGTACCCGCCTTGAGCAGTCCGCTGACGGCGTCAGCCATGGCAATCCACGCACCGGTAATGCTGGCGCAACGTGTACCGCCATCGGCCTGAATCACATCGCAATCAATCTGAATGGTTCGCTCACCGAGCTTTTCCATATCCATGACAGCGCGCAGGCTGCGACCGATCAGTCTCTGGATTTCCTGGGTACGACCGCTTTGCTTGCCGCGGGCAGCCTCGCGGTCCGAGCGGGTGTGCGTAGAGCGAGGCAGCATGCCATACTCGGCGGTGACCCATCCCTGCCCTTTGCCACGCAGAAAGGGTGGCACCGTTTCCAGGACACTGGCATTGCAAAGTACTCGGGTGTTGCCGGCTTCAATAAGAACAGAACCTTCCGCATAGTTGGTGTAACCGCGTGTTACGGAAAGTGTACGAATCATGTCGTGTTCGCGACCCGATGGGCGTGCAAAGTTCAGGTTCAGATCGGCGCTTGGCATAATATCCTCATCTATTATCAATAGTTACATTGTAGTGCGCCACGCACATAAAATGGTCATTTGCATCACTTATAATCGGAACAGTCAGCGAGTAACCTGCCTGTTCCCTTTTCAACCTGCAGGTTCTGTCTCTAAAAATCTTAAAAATACCGGACGAATTATGATTCACAGCATGACGGCTTTTGGCAGTGCCCGTTCTGAATTTCTGCTTGGCAGCGTAAGCGTCGAGCTCAAGGGCGTCAACAGCCGATACCTGGATCTGTCTTTCAGGATTCCCGACGAACTGCGCCATGCCGAAACGGCCTTGCGCGAAATGCTCAGCAGTCAGCTCAAACGAGGCAAACTCGAAGTGCGTGTTTCCTTCGCCCGCTCGGGCAGCCTGCAACAGCGCGCTTTCGAAGAAGAACAGTTAACGCTGATCAACGAGCGATATCAGGCTGCAAGAAAAATCATACCTGACCTTGCAGCTCCCGGGATGACAGACCTGCTGCACTGGCCGGCCCCGAACGACTATAACGAAGACGACTCGCCTGCGATGTGGCTGAATCAGTGCATGCAGGCCGGCCGCAGTGCATTGCAGGAACTCTTGCTTGCCCGGGCCCGCGAAGGCCAGCGACTGGCCAGCTCCATGCTGGAAGCCGCAGGCGAAATGAGAAAAGTCATCCAGACCATTGAACAGCGGCTGCCTGAGATTCTGGAAGAATACCGCAAACGACTTGCCGGCAAACTGACCGACAGCCTGAACGCCGCATGTCCGGCGGGTTTTGAACAAATCAGCGGTGCTGAACTGTCTGCCCGAATTGCAGCGGAATCTTCCCTCTTCTCCCTGCGTATTGATGTGGCCGAAGAACTCACACGACTGGACTCGCACCTCAAGGAACTGAGCGTCATCCTGTCTACCGGTAAATCCGAATCCCGATCAGCAGCGAAAACACTGAGCCTGGGCAAACGCCTGGATTTCCTTTTTCAGGAAATGAATCGCGAAGTCAATACGCTGGGTTCCAAATCCAGTTCGCTGGAAGTGACCCAGTCTGTGATTGATCTGAAACTGCTGATCGAACAGCTGCGCGAACAGGCCCAGAATATTGAGTAGAACGCGCAGTACCGTGTTGAACAGATCGCCTGGCGCAGCGCGCTAACACTCAAACCCAGGGTAATGGCGGCGGCTGCAGCCGACCCATATCGGTATCCACCTTGCCAAAGCGCGGATCCTGCGCTTCCCAATCCTTTTGCGCCTGTATGATATCGTCTCGCTGTCCGACAAAATTCCACCAGATCTGAAAATCGGGAATATCAAGCGGCGTACCGCCGATCAGCATCAGTCGACAGGCGCCTGTTGTCTGAATCTGCACATGGGTCTGTCCCGGCTCAAGATAGGCAAGCTCATCCGCTTCGAGCGTCTCACCGTGAAGTGCAACGGGTTCTCCCGTTATCAGAAACAGGCCATATTCAAATTCGGGATTCAACGTCAGTTCCAGGCGATCCGCTCCGGCAACGTCAATGTCCACACCAACCAGTGGTGTGAACTGGCGGGTAGGTGCGCGGCGTCCGGCAAACTCTCCGGTCAATAACGTATATCCTGCCTGACCCTCGGCCCATTCGGGCAACTCGGGATAATGCTCGAACGCAGGCTCGATACGGGTTTCGGACAGAGGTAAGGCAATCCAGAGCTGAACCGCATGCAGCGCCTTGATGCCGGGTGGTGTCTGTTCCGTGTGTGCGATTCCATGACCCGCCGTCATTAGGTTTACCTGCCTGCGACGGATCAGTTGTTCATTGCCCAGACTGTCTTTGTGAAGCACTTCGCCATCCAGCATCCAGGTGAAGGTCTGCAGATTGATATGCGGATGCTCGCCCACCTGCATGCCGGGACTATCCTCGCCAAATTGCGCCGGGCCGGCGTGATCCAGAAAACACCAGGCACCAATCCTGCGACGCTCCCGGTTGGGCAAAGAGCGCGCAACGGGAATGCCGCCGACATCAGCCAGTCTTGGTTTGATTCGTTGTACAGACATGTCGCCTCCAATGGCTGAGTGCGGATGGCCGGCACCCGTACCGGTTTAAAAACTGACTGCAGATGACAGCGCAAGCGTTAATCAGCCGCGACCGACGAATGGCATTTTGGTGGCCATAATCGTCACAAACTGCACATTGGTTTCCAATGGAAAATCGCACATGGCGCGCACAGTTTGCGCCACATGCGCCACGTCCATGACAGGCTCAACCCGCACATCTCCATTTGCCTGAATAATGCCCTTCTGCATGCGCTGCGTCATATCGGTGCCGGCATTGCCAATATCCACCTGACCGCAGGCAATGTTGTACGCCCGTCCGTCCAATGAGAGAGACTTGGTCAGACCGGTGACCGCATGCTTGGTCGCGGTGTAGGCAATACTCATGGGACGCGGTGCATGAGCGGAAATGGAGCCGTTGTTAATGATGCGGCCACCTTGCGGGTCCTGATGCCGCATTACGCGAAATGCGGCCTGGGCGCAAAGAAACATACCCGTCAGGTTGACGTCAACAATATCACGCCATTCCTGCACAGAAAATTCATCTACGGGTACGGGAGTACCACCACGACCGGCATTGTTGAACAGCGCATCCACACGTCCGTATTCCCGCTGCGCAGTGTCAAACAGCCGGCGAACCTCCTCTTCTTTGGTGACATCGGTAGGAACCACCAAGGCGCGCGTCGCATCAATGCCTGCCGCCGTCCGGGTCTTCTCCAGCGTCTCTGCCTGACGCCCTGCCAGCACCACGGCATAGCCGGCACTCAGCAGCTCGAGAGCCACAGCACGGCCTATGCCTGAGCCGGCGCCGGTCACGACGGCAACTTTGAGAGAGGGGGTATTCATTCT
>JBEBTQ010000270.1:0-5211 GCA_040393685.1 Advenella kashmirensis
GGTTGACCTTGGTCACATGGCTGTTGACGCGCAATTCGAAATTGTCGCGCAGACGGAGGCCCGGAAGCACACAGACGTTGGGCGAAGCTTTGGAATAGTTGTAGCAGCCAAAGCGCTCACAATAACCACAGTAGGTACAGGGACCCATCTGCATGCCATAAGGATTGGTATAGACTTCGGATGTCAGGGCAGCGGGAGCGGCGTATGGGTGATAGCCCACTTCTTTGGCGGCCTTGGCAAAAATCTGCTGGGCCACATTGTCTTTCAGCGGGGGCAGCGGATATTCGCGTGAACGGGAACCTTCGAAAGGATTGCCCTTGCCGGTCACTTTGCCGTTGATCACACCAGCAGAACCTGAGGTGCCACAGATGGCTTCAAATTTATCGTAGAACGGTTCCAGTTCGTCATAGGTGACGCCATAATCCTGGATTGTCATATCCTCGGGAATCAGAGAGGCACCGAATTTTTCAGTAACATAACTGCGCAGATTCAGTTCCTCCGGCAGGGAGCGATACAGCATGCCATTCCAGTGTGAACCGGCACCGCCGACACCATCGCCAGGCAGGAAGGCGCCGTAGGCACGATAGGGCAGCGCCGTATCGTTGGGCCCGTAACGCAGCGTACAGGTCTCTTTCGAAAAGTCCTGGAATAGTCGGTAGCGCAACGCATAGGCGAGCTCGTCGGCAACGCGGGGATAACTGAAGTCGGGTTTGGTATCGCGATCGCCACCACGTTCAAGCGCAACCACGTTCAGTCCCGCAGAGGTCAGCTCCATTGCAGTCAGCGCACCTGTCCAGCCCATTCCCACAACAACCACGTCGACCTTTGGTTTTTTAATATCAGCCATGCCTTAACCCCTTTCACCTGAAATACTGACCGGACCCAGCGGATATTTTTCATTGCGGCCGACCCAGTCCAGATAGTCAGCGCGCGCGCCTGGAAACCCGATCAGTTTCCAGCCAACCATTCCCTTGTTTCCACCATAGATAGGGTCAGAGAGAAAGCCTTCGCGGGTATTGTTGAGCAGCATCGAAAAGAAGTCGGCAGCTTTGACGTTTTCGAATGTGATTTTGCCTTTCTCGAGCTGCGTGAGGATGTTGTCCTGCTGTTCGGCGCTCAGGTCGGCAAACAGTTTGCCGTCCATATTCTGTTTGCAATAGTCATTGATTGAGGCAATGGCTGCGCGATAGAGTTCACGCGGTTTGAGCTTAGACTGATATCCGAATTCTGGAGGGGCGTCAACGAATGGTCCCTGCATGTACCAGTTGGCAGCGTGGCCAAAACCTGATTCCATTTGACGGTCCAGATATTCGATCACACCGGCCTCAACGGCACCGGGGCCATTTTCATCCTTGGGGATCAGCCGGCTACAGGCCGCAGTCAGGAAGGCAACTTCTGCTTCCTGGAAATAGGTCGGTGCATAGGGTTTATTATCTACCGGTGTTGAAAAATCCGGATTTTCCTGTTTGCTCTGTGCATTACCCAGTGTTGCTGTCAGGGGTAACGCTGATACCGCGCCGCCCGCAGCCAGCGTGCGGGTCAGAAACATGCGTCTGCCGGAAGGCTTTTCTTTTTCGGATGGGGGTTGATCTGTCATAACTGAATACTCCGTTAAGTGCGATGAATGTTGCCGACATCAGATGGCGCACAAAACGGCGAGCCACCATGCCGGATAGAGCAATGAAAGACGCTCACGCGACGGGCGCGAGCGAATAAGAGAGAAGGGTATCCTTCTCATTCTAAGGACGCGAGCTATCAGGAAGCTGAATGCTGGCTGATTTCACAAATGTCATTATCACAAGTGTGTCGGTTAAGGCACACTCTGAACTGCATTTGTGATTGAGCACGGAAGATAGTGAACAGACATGGTGCGGTGGCCGGCGTGGGTGCCGGACGTCGACAGGAAAATTGAACGCTCGCAAATAATATATGTGCGAGATAAAGAGATGTCTGTTGATGCAGGTGCCGGGTTCAGAGGGCCGTTCAGCCGAGCTTCTGAACCATATCAATATTGCGAATGATATTGGCGACGGCCTGCACCAGTTCTGATTCAGCGGCAGCGGTGGCGATGGCAAGATTCAGATTATTGCGAATGGCCGGTTCAGTAATCGACGCGCACACCAGCCTCGTCTGTCCGGGCAGATCGTCAAGGGCGGAGCGGGGAATAATGGTAAATACCGGATCCTGGGAATAACTGAGCGTTTCCACAATGGTTTGAACCACATCCACTTCGGCGACAACATTCAGCTGCACATTGCGATCCCGACAGGTCTGCTCCACCAGAGCGCGAATGGTGTTTGGGGAACTGGGCAGCACCAGCGGATACTGTCCCAGATCGGCAACAGGCACATTTGCGGGCAGTCGCAGCTTGCTGTCGTGTGCATACGCAAGCACCAGGTCTTCACGGTAAAGTGATTCAAGCTGCATCAGGCTGGAGGGGGCAGGTTCATACAGCAAGGCGAGATCGACGCGATCTTTCAGCAGCCAGTCGCGCAGCTGTGTGCTCAAACCTTCGGCCAGATTGATAGAGGATGCGGGAAACTGCGCACGGAACTGCTGCATGATGGTCGGTGCAAGCCGCCGCGCAATACGCGGGGGAATGCCCAGGCGCACACGTCCGGCTTCCACAGGACGAAAGTTCATCAGATCGTGCCGGGCCAGCGTTGCCAGCTGATGCATCGCTTTGGCGTGGCCCAGCAGACGGTTGCCGGCCTCGGTCAGTTCAACGCCGCGACCGGTGCGTACCAGCAGGTGCTGACCCAGTTCAGCCTCCAGCAGCTGGATCTGCCGGCTCAATGAGGGCTGAGACAGGTCAAGGACATTCGCAGCGCGTGAAAAACTGCGCTGTTCGGCGATGATAATGAAATACTGCAGCTGTTTGAGGTCCATTTCGTAATGATATACGTTTTCCGTATATCAGAAGTCACAACTGTGATCTTGATGAATTGTCTGCCCTCGCGCATCATGATTGTCATTAGAAATCAAAAGGACAGAGACAATGGGCCGACTCGACAATAAGGTTGCAATCGTAACGGGCGCAGGCAGCGTTGGCCCGGGCTGGGGTAACGGACGGGCCATTGCATGGCGCTTTGCTGCCGAGGGTGCCCGCGTCTTCGCCGTGGATCTGAATCCGGATGCGCTTGACGAAACTGTGGCCCGCGTCAGGGAAGTCAATGGAACCATTCGTACCTGGAGCGCAGACGTGACGTCGTCCGATGCCGTTCGTGATATGGTGCGCGCCTGCGAAGAGGCGTTTGGCCGGGTTGATATTCTGGTCAACAACGTGGGCGGCTCGCGCAAAGGCGGTCCTGTAAACCTGGATGAAGACACATGGGATCGCCAGCTTGATTTCAATCTGAAAAGCGTCTTCCTGGGCTGCAAGCATGTCATCCCCGTGATGGAAAAGCAGGGCGCAGGCAGCATCGTCAATATTTCTTCCACTTCCGGCATCCGCTGGACCGGCTCTGCCCAGGTTGGCTATGCCAGTGCCAAGGCCGGCATTATTCAGCTGTCGCGCGTGGTTGCCGTTGAATATGCCAAGCGAAATATCCGCTGCAATACGGTTGTGCCGGGTCAGATGCACACGCCGATGGTGGAAACGCGGCTTGCGGGACAGCGCGCCGGCGGCGATGTTGAATCGCTGCTGGCCCAGCGCCAGTCGCGGATCCCGCTGCCATTCATGGGTGACGGTACCGATACGGCCAACGCGGCACTGTTCCTGGCTTCCGATGAAGCCAGGTTTATTACGGGTACTGAACTGATTGTTGACGGAGGCATGAGTGCGCGCTGTGACTGATACTCCGGTCCGGTATCCGGATCCTGCCGTGATTGCGATGGATGCCAGATTTCACGCATTGACGCTGCCCCTGGCCGCTGTTGAGCGCATTGCCGAAGGTTGTCGCTGGGCCGAAGGCCCGACATGGTTCGGAGACTGGAACTGTCTGCTTTGGAGCGACGTGCCCAATAACCGCATCATGCGCTGGGATGCTATCACCGGTCAGAGTCATCCGTTTCGCTCGCCTTCCAATTATGCCAATGGCAATACACGCGACAGACTCGGACGACTGATTAGTTGCGAGCATCTGGCGCGTCGGGTCACGCGCACAGAAATCGATGGCCGGATCACCGTGCTGGCTGATCGTTATCAGGGTAAGCGGCTGAATTCGCCAAATGATGTCGTCGTCAAATCCGATGGCTCCATCTGGTTTACCGATCCGCCATTTGGCATTCTCGGGTTCTATCAGGGAGAGAAAGCCGAGCAGGAGTTGCCCGCTGCGGTTTATCGCATTGACCCGGACACGCTGGAGGTGGCATTGATGACAGATGTCATTAACGGACCAAACGGCCTGGCGTTTTCACCTGACGAGTCGCAGCTCTATGTTGTTGAATCGCGCGCCCAGCCACGCAATCTGCTGGCGTTTGACGTCAGTGCCAACGGCCGCGCAGTTAGCGGTCAGCGGGTCCTGTTTAATGCCGGTGAAGGTACGCCTGATGGATTTCGCGTCGATATTCACGGCAATCTGTGGTGCGGTTGGGGCATGGGCACACCCGAACTGGATGGGGCCAGGGTGTTCAGTCCGCAAGGTGACGCCCTTGGTCATATTTCATTGCCGGAGCGATGTGCCAATTTGTGTTTTGGCGGATTGCATCGCAATCGGCTTTTCATGGCGTCGTGTACGTCAGTTTATTCATTGTTCGTCAATACGCAAGGCATTGCGGGTACCTGACGGCGCAAGGAGGAAGACATGTCCGGAATCGGAAAAAAATATACTAAATATGTGATGCCGCTGGCTGCTGCGCTGTGTATGGCAGCTGGCCCGGCAGCAATGGCAGCACCGCCAGTCAGCGTGGTGGTGGCGTTTCCTGCCGGCGGGCCCGGTGATACGATAGGTCGCGTCACTAGCAAAGAGCTGGAATCACAATTGAAAACGTCCATTGTTGTCGAGAACAAGCCCGGCGGCAATGGCGCGATTGCAGCCAGTACGGTCACGCGCGCAAAACCGGACGGCAATACGCTATTTCTGAGCTCAACAGGTGCGATCGCCGTTAATCCTTCGCTCTACAAAAAACTGATATATGACCCTGCGAAACAATTGCGTCCCGTGGCCTTGCTGGTTTCCACACCGGAAGTGCTGGTCGTGTCCAAAAAAAGCGGAATCACAAGTGTGAAGCAATTGCTTGAAAAGGCAAAGAACAACCCGGATGGCATTT
>JBEBTQ010000271.1:0-5202 GCA_040393685.1 Advenella kashmirensis
GTCCGCGCACTTTCTCATTGATGCCATCCAGCGATGCACTCACGGACCACGTGAAAAGAGAAGGGATCAGCACAATGAGCGCACACACAATCAGCGCCGGGCGCCAGCCCCACATTGTGACGACCACCGGAATGGCAAGACCGGCCACGATGCCGCCTAACGGCACGCCCGCCTGCTTGATTGAAAACATCAGGTTTCGTTTGCCCGGAGGAGAAAATCGCAGCAAGACTTCACTGCCTGCGGGATTAGCCACGCCGTTACTTAAGCCCATCGCGAAGCACGCGGCAAGCACCACAGCCACACTGGGCGTCAAAAACAGACCCAGGCACGCAGCGCCCATTACTAATGTCAATTGTAATGAACGCATACCGCCGATTTTTTTCAGCAGCGTGGTACCTGCCAGCAGAATGGCCAGACTGCCAAAAGAATTGCTGGCCGTGAAATAGCCGACCGCACTCGCACTCCAGCCGAATTCTTCGGAAGCAGCGGGTGTAATGATGGGAATCAGACGAGACAGAAACGATGAGGTGGTTTGAAGGGTAAGAATAGCAGCGATTGGTGCAAGCCAAATGGGCGTAGCGTGTTTCATCTTGTCTCGTGATTCATACTATTTGGGCGCGAGTACCCTCCAGATGTCAATTGTGATGTCGTTGATCGCTGCCAGGGTTCAAAGCGTTATTCTGACATTCTACAACTTTGGGCGCGGCGAGGCGGCAGATGGCATCGTTAGGCGGGCATTGTGGGGTTTGAGTAGTCGACTTTCAGCGCACTCTTACATTAGAGTTTCGCGATCAATACGCTCACCAAACGAAGCGTAGGAACGATTATATGGACTATCAGTAAAGGGCAAATACCATGATGAAAAATCATCCTCATCCAGGCGAATTGATACGGGTTGATGTCATTGAACCCTCTGGCTTGGATATTACCGAAGCAGCGGCAAGACTAGGAGTTTCCAGAACCACCCTATCACGACTGCTAAATGGACACATTGGAATCAGTCCCGAGATGGCTGTACGCCTTGAAAAGGCGGGACTTAGCAATGCACGGTTCTGGATGGACCTTCAGACTAATTATGAGCTGTCCAAAATCATGCATAAAGATCTCGGAAAGGTCTCTTCACTGGTTGATTGAATTGTGCGGCAATCTCTTTTTCGATTGCCGCACAAGCTACGCTGCCGATCCAGGAAGTCCCTTCACCCCAATCTGCCGATCTCTTCCCACCAACACACCAACCATCGCAGCCAGAAGCGATAATCCTATGCAGGTACATAGCGGCCACTGCCACCCGCCCAGCGACTCATGCATGACAGCGATCAACGGTGGTCCGGCTGCTGCCAACAGGTATCCGATGCACTGTGACATGCCGGATAGTGCACCGGCCAGAACGGCATTACCGGATCGCAGACCGATAAAACTAAGACCAAGAATGATTCCCGCCCCCGTGCCCAGACCAAAAAGAATGGACCAGACCAGCGCCCATTGCGGAGCAAGCAGAATCCCGACCAGGGCAATGGTTGACATCAGTGCGACTGCCACTGCAGGTATGCGCTGATCTTGCAGGCGGCGTAGTATCGGCGCCATCAACAAACCGGGGATCGCCGTTGCCAACTGCAATATTCCATGCAAGGAACCTGCACGTTCGGGTGTCAGACCTGCGTCCACCAGAATCGCCGGAAGATAACCAATAGCAATGTAATAAATGGTGGAATTCAGGCCCAGGAAAAACGTGACCTGCCACGCCAGGGCGGAGTGCCAGATTCTTCCACCATGAGGCGGCGTTGCCGTGTCTGTAGTAGGTTTTGAACGACTACCAAGCTGGAAAACCCATAGAGCGATGGCGATCAGCGGTAGCACGATAAAAGCGGCAAGCGTGCCGAGCCAGCCCCAGGTGTGTGCCAATGGGACCGCCGCTGCAGAAAACAGCGCTGCAGCAACCCCCATCGAAATCGCATAGGCGCCTGTCATTGCCGCAATACTATCCGGAAAATCCCGCTTCACCAGACTGGGCAGCAAGACATTGCCAACTGCAATACCTGCGCCGATCAGTCCGGTACCCAGATAAAGCATCCATACAGCACCCGACGAACGTAATAATATGCCGACTGCAATAGCAACCAGCGCGCCGAAGAGCGCCCGCTCCAGTCCGTACTCACGCGCAAACAGAGAGCCGAAAGGCGAGATCAGCGCAAACGCCAGCAATGGCAGGGTTGTCAACACGCTGGCGGCTGTGGCCCCCAGCCCCAGATCAGCTTGAATCATGCCTAGCAATGGTGGCACACCGGTAAACGGTGCTCTCAGGTTGGCAGCAATCAGCAGAATGCCAATCACAAGCAGCGTATTGGCCAGAGACTGCGCCCGCCTTGTGTGGCTGACCTTGTTATGTGTTTCGGAATCCATCATCTATCCAATATCTGGGAATAACCGTATTCTATGGCCCAGGCTTGTGATGTAATATAGAAGCAATGACAGATGATATCCAAATTATGACATTTGAAAAATGCCAAATGTGAACATGACGAATGAGAGTGTGCTGTCGCAGTCGCTTCAGGCATTCGAACCGGACGAAGATTACCGCCCCGCAGTGGCCTGGCAGATCAAGGTCGATCAGAACGATGTCGAACAGCCTGTGCACCGGCATCGCAAGGGACAATTGGTCATGGCCTTGCAGGGCGCTGTGACATGCGAGGTTCCTGGGGCACTGTGGATGGTGCCTCCCCAACACGCAGTGTGGATTCCTGGAAATATGCCTCACAGCAACCGAGCTACCGACAATGCCAGAATTTATTTTTTGTTCATTGAACCTGATGCACTGGGTATGCCCGAAGATTGCTGCACGCTGGCTATCAGTCCGTTTTTGCGGGAACTGATTCGATTCCTGGCAGATCAGGATCGCGCCTACCCAAATGAAGGACCGACGGCCAGACTGGTTACCGTCCTGCTTGAGCAACTGGCGGTCGCCCCCGTACAACAACTACATCTGCCGATCTCGGACAATCCAAAGATCAGAACGATCGCCGAACATTTGGTTGCAGATCCTGCAGACCGCAGGACGCTTGTTCAATGGGCCGAAAAGCTCGCCATGAGTGACCGCACCCTGGCACGCCTGGTCCTGCGTGAAACGGGCCTGACCTTTGGGCGCTGGCGACAACAATTGCACCTGATAATCGCCCTGCGCCAGCTTTCTTCAGGTGCCACTGTGCAACAAGTGGCTGGCAACCTGGGCTACGACTCGGTCAGCGCATTTATCACCATGTTCAAGAAGGCATTGGGAAAGCCACCGGCACAGTATTTTGCGATGCTGCAGTGAATTCAAGGGCTCGAGTTCATTTATGTCGAGCTTCGCCAACTATAATTATCAATATCGGTATCTGATGGCCAGACTTCCTCCTGTCTCGCGATATTTCGAGGAGCCCTGGTTATGGAAAGCTTCTGCCTTGATCGATAGACTCTTGTTGATTTCGCCTTCCACACCCACTTTCAACTGTCCAATATTGCGTCCGCTATTTGTCTCGGCAAGCACATCGTTCATTCGAACGCCGTAGCCTCTGTTGTTGTGCAGCCAGTTCGCCTCGATATATGGCGTGACCACAGAAGTAATACCGGTCGATATGTGTGCAGCCAGCCTGACTCCGGCTGATGTCTGAAGACGGGCACGGTTTCTGAATTTAATATCGGTACCGTTTTCCTCACGGAAATCTTTTGATTTGACGTTCTGATAAATCAGCTGAGCATGCGGTTGAACAACATATCTCACATTCCTGGTTTCTGCCACTTTGGCGTTATAGCCCAGTTCCATCGAGGCAGTGATACCTTTGGATGTATATTTTTCGCGTGGCAAGCCAGAACCATTGACCTCATTGCTAAAGCGATTCCAGAGCATCCAGCTGTCAACATACAATCCCAGCTGGGTATCGGCATTTTGCTGATACGTTCCATACAAACCCACGCCGTAGCCGTCGAGTTTACCTCGACTAGTATGGCCGGACAGATCAGATTCCGTATCGCTACGGTAATTGCCATATCCTCCCATCACACCCAGCGTAAACCGGTCATTGCCGCCGTTCGAATGCTTCAGTAGATCAATACCCAGCATGATCGTCTGCTTGTCACCCTTGGTAGTCAGCTGTCCAGACTCATCCCTAAGTCTGTTGCGCGAACCACTGTATCTGATCCAGACACTGCCGCGATGTGGATTCTCTTCGCCCTGATAGTAACTACCAAGCCGATCATTCAGGTTCATCTGAAACATCGTGTTGGCTGCCCAGGCATTGCTATTGTAGGTTCCCGCTTCTGGACGAATAACTTTCTCGGGTTCTTTGGTGGGTGCAACAGTTGGCTCGACCGTTGGAGCTACTGTCGGTTCTACGGTAGGTTCTACGGTAGGTTCTACAGTGGGTTCTACTGTAGGCTCAACAGTAGGTTCGACGGTGGGTTCGACTGTAGGCTCTACCGTTGGCTCTACAGTCGGTTCGACTGTAGGCTCTACTGTTGGTTCCACCGTCGGTTCGACTGTAGGCTCTACTGTTGGTTCCACCGTCGGCTCGACTGTAGGTTCAACTGTTGGCTCTACAGTAGGCTCGACGGTCGGAGGTGCTTCGTTGGTCAGATACCAATTCTTTGGGGCATCGGAATATGGGTAGTAATTTGGATTGCCGCGGACCAGATAATAATCATAGGGACCCGCAACGATGCGTCCATCCTGAACGAAATTGGCGTCCGAATTGCCACCGACGGTAATCAATTCAAGTGGCCCGTTGGAATTGACAACCTTATATCCCGCTCCACCCAGATTTGTTACGCGCACTTTGGATTCACCGCTACTGTTGCCCTTGATGACCAATGTATCGTGTCTGACGTCGCTCGTGTACTGCGTTGAATCTATGAAGGTCGACATATTGATGACACTGTCTGTACCGCCGTAATAGTCGCCTGTCACGTACAGTGTGTTGCCTACCACGCCTTTATCATTGTGGATATTCACGGTTCCGCTGTTGTCGAGATTTCCAACAACGGTAAATTCGCGCCCGTACGCGGTCGTTGACAACACATTGCCGACCTGCAGAGTTGCGCCGGATTCCAGACGGGTCGGGCCGATTGCGCCAGAAACAATCACCTGATCATTGTAAAATCGAGGTTCATCGCCGTAACCGGCCAAAGTGGCTCCGGATTTCACAGTCGTCATTTTGGCTGCGGACATGT
>JBEBTQ010000272.1:0-5178 GCA_040393685.1 Advenella kashmirensis
CGTGGATTTGACAGGGCCGCGGAAAACTTATCCCCCTTTTCCTGCCAAACCGTTACGCAAAGCGAGGCTAAACCGTTAAAATGCCCTGGATATACAGTATGCAAGTGACAGTACAAGGTAAACAGATTGGATAACTCGTTCAAAAGTGGCAGCCGCAAAACGGTATTTCGGCGCATATACGCCAGAGTCGGTGACTACTGGCAGGCGTTGGCGGCTGCCCTGGTGCTGGTCTCGGTCGCTGCCGTCACGCAGCCCGCGCTGGCCTACATCATGAAGCCGTTGCTGGATGACGGATTCAGTGGTGCCAAACCCTATTACATCTGGTCCATTCCGCTTACTGTGGTGGGCCTGTTTCTGCTACGCGGTGTCCTCAGCTTTCTGAGTGACTATCTGCTGGCATGGATCGCCAATAACGTACTGCTGGGCATACGCAAGGATATGTTCGAGAAACTGCTGGGCATGCCCGATGCCGAATACCAGAAGGGTGATACCGGCAGGCTCATGAACCGTTTCACCATCGATGCCGGCAACATTACTGATTACGCCACCGAGGTCTGTATTATTCTGGTGCGTGACGGTGCAGTGGTGATCGCGCTGCTGGCCATGCTGCTATATCTGTCATGGCAACTGACACTGATCATCTTCATCATCATGCCGATTTCAGTGATCACGACCAGGATCTTCATCAAGCGCCTGCGGCGCATCAATATGAAAACGGTGGATATCAATGCAGAACTGACCCGGGTCATCAAGGAATCCATCGAAGGGCAGCGCGTTGACAAACTCTTCAATGGCTACAAGTTTGAACGCGAGCGTTTTTTCTCCGTAAATGGATCTCTGCGCCGGTTTGCCATGCGTTCAGCCATTGCAAGCGCCGCCATGACGCCTATTACCCAGCTGAGCATCGCCTTTGCCGTGGGCATTGTCATCGCCACCGCCCTCTATCAGGGTAGCACCGGCGCACTGACAGTCGGTTCATTTGCCGCGTTTCTGACTGCGCTTGCGCAGATTTTTGATCCGGTCAAGCGCCTGACTAACGTGGCCGCGCGCATGCAGAAGATGCTGGTGGCGGCCGACAGTGTGTTTACCCTGATCGACAGTGTTCAGGAAAATGATACCGGCAAGGAAAAGCTGGACGAAAAAGACCTGGGATCCATTTCCTTTGAAAACGTCAGCTTCCGCTTTCCCGACGCCAGCAACAATACACTGACTGACATTTCCTTCACGGTCAAACGGGGAGAAACGATCGCTTTTGTCGGTCGCTCAGGCAGCGGGAAAACCACATTGGTCAATATGATTCCGCGGTTTGTAGATCCGGTTTCCGGTCAGATCACCATTAACGGCCGTAATATTGCCGATTACACGCTGGAAAGCCTGCGTGCCCAGCTCTCACTGGTCAGCCAGAGCGTGGTGCTTTTTGAAGGCACCATGGCGCAGAATGTGGCCTACGGCTTTTTTGGCGACACAGATGAAGATCGTATCCGTGAAGCGCTGGCCTCAGCCAATCTACTTGAGTACGTCAATTCCCTGCCACAGGGGCTGAATACACCGGTTGGCGAGAATGGTGCCTGGCTCTCAGGCGGTCAGCGTCAGCGGCTGGCCATTGCACGTGCCCTGATCAAAAATGCACCCATTCTGATCCTTGACGAGGCCACTTCGGCACTGGATAATGAGTCTGAGAGACAGGTTCAGGCGTCTCTGGAAACCTTGATGGAAGGGCGCACAACGTTTGTCATTGCGCACCGCCTGTCAACGGTGCAGAATGCCGATCGCATCCTGGTCATGGATGCCGGCAGAATTGTGGAGCAGGGTAATCACACTGAGCTCTTGAAAAATAACGGATTGTACGCATCTTTGTATAATATGCAGTTTCGTGAAACCTGACAGCCTGCTGTATGGCTGATAAATCTTCGTTAAGCGACTGATTCCATTACCTATTTTTCTATTTGAGACATATTATGACCCAATCCTCTCCCGGCCAGGGCGCTTTCTGGGGATATGAACACCCCGAGGTGAAAGGGCCCAATGCCTTGATGTTCTTTACCTGGGATTTGTCCAAAACCATCGAACAGGCGTTCAAAAACGCCAATGACGATAATATCGACGAATTTCTGGACAGTGCCCAGACGTCAATCGACGCATTGCTGCAGAAGTACATTGAAATTGAAGCCGATCCGGCTACCTTCGACGGTCAGAGCATTCGCCTGCGATTCGAGCAGAGCGAAGAAAGCAGTACGCCTCTGATCGCGCTGGAAACGTCTCCCCATCTTGAAGACCGCATCATCAAGATGCAGGCTCGAGTGCAACCCGGTCACAGCTGATCGGCTGCAGGCATGAGCCTGCAGGTCACGCGTTTTTGCGCCGATGCGCATTTGGCCTGAAGCGTTATTGTCTTGTACGATATCGTCCTGACGTCAGATCAGGACAATGTCATACATCTCCTGGGTATACCGGTTATCCACCTCCAGGGTGACCGGCTTCCCGATAAAATCCCCCAGTGTTGCCAGATACTGGCTTTCATCTTCCAGAAACAGATCAATCACGCTCTGCGAAGCAATCAGACGGAATTCCCGCGGATTGAACTGTCTGGCTTCCCGAAGAATCTCACGAAGAATGTTGTAGCACATGGTTTGCGGAGTCTGAATCTGGCCACGGGAGTCACACGTAGGGCAGGGCTCACACAATTGATGAGACAGCGAGTCACGCGTGCGTTTGCGCGTCATCTCCACCAGACCAAGCGCGGAAAATCCGTTGGTGGTCGTTTTAGTCCGATCACGACTTAAGGCTTTCTGCAATTCTGCCAGTACGGCATCCTGATGGTCTTTATTGTCCATATCGATGAAATCGATAATGATGATGCCGCCCAGATTCCGAATACGCAATTGCCGTGCGATTGCATGAGCCGCTTCCAGGTTGGTTTTGAAAATCGTATCGTGGAAGTTTCGACCGCCAACAAAGCCACCGGTATTGACGTCAATGCTTGTGAGCGCCTCGGTCTGATCTATGATCAGATAGCCGCCTGATTTCAGATCAACCCTGCGCGACAGCGCCGATTTGATTTCTTCATCCACATTAGCCGTATCAAACAGCGGGCGCTCACCGTGATAATGATGAATCTTGTTTGAAATGCCTGGCGTGTAGATATCGGCCCAGGTTTGCAGGCTTTGCACCGTCACGCGCGAATCAATCTCGATAGACTCTGTTTCCGGACTTACCATATCGCGCAGCACGCGCTGTGCCAGCGTCAGATCTTCATAAAGCAGGGAAGGGGCCGCCTGTGTCATCACTGCCGCCTGAATCATGGACCAGCGACGCGCCAGGTATTGCTGGTCGCGACGAATCTCATCATCGCTGGCACCCTCGGCCTGGGTGCGGATGATATATCCGCCTTTTTCATCGGCGGGCATAAAATCTGTGACCCGCTGTTTGAGCGAATTGCGTTCTTCTTCCGATTCGATTTTCTGCGAAATACCAATGTGGTTGTCGTAGGGCAGATAAACCAGCATGCGGCCTGCAATACTGATCTGATTTGACAGTCTTGCGCCCTTGTTGCCCAGCGGGTCTTTGATCACCTGCACCAGCAGCGTCTGTCCCTCGAACAGCAGTTTTTCAATTTGTGTGTAGGGAATGCCGGTATTGCGCAGGGCGCGATTCTCCCGCAGGTCTGCAATATGAATAAATGCAGCGCGTTCAAGTCCGATATCCACAAAAGCACTTTGCATTCCCGGCAGTACGCGCACAACCCGGCCAAGATAAATATTCCCTACTTTGCCGCGCTGACGTGTACGCTCCATGTGGATTTCCTGAACCACACCCTGTTCAATCAGGGCAACGCGGGTTTCAAAAGGCGTTACGTTGATCAGAATTTGTCCGCTCATATTCACTTTCGGTTGCTACCGTTCCGAGGTTGATGCTTTTCATTGCTGTTACAAGCAGCTTAGCATGAGATGTCTCGACAAAGCGGCAGTCTGCACACAGGAGTTTGCGATAAACAGTATGATAATGCATTGCTTCAGAGTCAAATAACAGACAAGGACATGTGTTGTGAGCGATAGCACCACAGAAAAAAACAACGCCAGGGCGCAACAGCAGGCGGCGCATCCAGATGATGCCGGTTATATCTCCACCCGCATCAGACAGCGTATCAAGAAGGCGGGCGCGCGCTTTCATGCCAACGATAATATCTCCCGATTCATTGAACCGGGGGAACTGGAGCGTTTGCAGGACGAAGTGCAGGAAAAAATGCAGGCCGTACTGGAAAGCCTGGTCATTGATACCAATAGCGACCATAACACCAACGAAACGGCCAAGCGCGTGGCAAAGATGTACGTTCGCGAAGTCTTCGCCGGCCGCTATATTCCCGCACCGCAGATCACCGAGTTTCCCAACATCGAGAAGCTGAACGAGCTGATGATCGTGGGACCCATACAGGTGCGCAGCGCCTGTTCACATCACCTTTGCCCCATCATGGGAAAAGTGTGGGTTGGCATCATGCCCAATGAACACTCCAATCTGATTGGGCTGTCCAAATATGCCAGACTCATCAGCTGGATCATGGAGCGGCCGCAAATCCAGGAAGAGGCCGTCAAGCAGATCGCTGATCTGCTGATGAAAAAAATGCAGCCCGACGGTCTTGCTGTGGTCATGGATGCCGATCACTTCTGCATGCACTGGCGTGGAGTCAAGGACATGGACTCCAGAATGATCAACAGTGTCATGCGCGGATCGTTCCTGAACGATTCCGACCTGCGCAAGGAATTTCTCTCACTCATCAGATCGCGCTGATCGCACAAGCCAGCAAGCAGAATCTTCAGAAAATCCGTAAGCCGCAAGTCAGTCTCTTGCGGCTTTTGTGGGTCTGTTACGACACTTGTCATATCACAATTGGCAATTTTTCTAAATGACAATTGTTATTATTTACATTTGTATTTCCATCGGTTACAGTACGGCCTACTTTTATGATAAGTCCTGAGGATACTGATGTTGATGCGATACAACGTAATAATGGGTCTGCTTCTGGCAGCCGCGAGCGCGCCGCATGCTGCCGCCGCAGCGCAGGGTGATAGTACTGCAACCCTCGAACCCATTGTTGTCAGCGCCTCGGGATCGTCGCAAAATCTGAGCGACGCACCTGCCAGTATTACCGTGATTGATGCGGAAGAACTGGCTCATCGTCCC
>JBEBTQ010000273.1:0-5107 GCA_040393685.1 Advenella kashmirensis
CGAATGGCAGGATCCCCATCGCGTGGCGCAAGTTGAAGGGCACCCGCCAGGCCACAATTGCGAATATCAATGATATGGTTAACGCCTTTGAGACCATGCAGGGCTTTCTCAAAAGCCGGCGCCAGTTGGGCAGACTTCTCAATCAGATCATTTTTCGCGAGCAAATCCAGCGCTGCTAGTCCCGCCGCGCAGGCGACTGGGTGAGCAGAATATGTATAGCCATGGGTGAACTCTACCGCATGTGCAGGTGCATTCTGCGACATAAAGCAATTGTAGATTTCGCTGGAACTGACGACAGCGCCCAAAGGCACGGCGCCGTTAGTGACCTGTTTGGCAATGTTCATGATATCGGGAGTGACGCCGAAATACTCCGCACCGGTACGCTTGCCCAGGCGGCCAAAGGCGGTAATGACCTCGTCAAAGATCAGCAATATATTGTGCTGATCGCAGATTTGTCGTAACCGTTGCAAATACCCTTTGGGTGGCACAATCACGCCGGCAGAGCCGGCCATTGGTTCGACGATCACGGCTGCGATATTGGAGGCGTCATGCAATTCGATCAACTTCAGCAGCTCATTGGCCAGTTGTTCGCCTCCCGTTTCACTTTGGCCCTGGGTAAAGGCCTGGTCTGCCTGCAACGTATGAGGCAAATGGTCAGCATCCATCAATTGACCGAAAACTTTTCGATTGCCGCCAATACCGCCTACGCTGGTGCCGCCCATATTAACACCGTGATAGCCTCTGGCACGTCCGATCAGTTTGGTTTTGGAAGGCTGCCCTTTCAGGCGCCAGTACGCGCGCGCGAGCTTCAGGGAAGTGTCTGCCGCTTCCGAGCCAGAATTTGTAAAGAAAACATGATTCAGGTTTTCTGGCATCAAATCTGCGATTTTTTCAGCCAATTGGAACGACAGTGGGTGCCCAAACTGGAACGCGGGGGCGTAATCAAGAGTTCCAAGCTGCTGACTGACTGCTTTCTGGATTTCAGCACGATTGTGGCCGGCCCCACAACACCACAACCCCGAGAGGCTGTCAAATATCTTCCGGCCTTTATCATCCACCAGGTAATTGCCCTCCGCCCCTACGATCAGGCGCGGGTCCTGATGAAATGCGCGATTTGCACTGAACGGCATCCAGTGGGCCTGCAAATTCAGATCACTTCTGACTGCAGTCGGAACGTGGCTTAGATCCGTCATTATTTTCTCCTCGAATAAAGTGCTCATTTGGCTATTGTCCACCTAAAGTTAGATAAATAAAATACAATTTTAATGTTATATACATTTGAAAATACTCACGTAATGAACAAACCTCTGGCCCCCGTTTCAGACTTTGATCTGCGATTGATTCGAGTTTTTCGAACGGTGGCAGAATGCGGTAGTTTCACAGCGGCAGAAAGCACTTTAGGTATTACCAGGTCAGCAATTAGTCTGCATATGAGCGATCTGGAGCAGCGCCTCGGGATGCGTCTGTGCCAGCGGGGCCGCGCAGGTTTTGCATTGACAGATGAGGGGCGCGAGGTCTTGCGCGCCAGCGAATCCATGCTGGCCTCCATCGAGGACTTCAGACGCGAGGTTAATCAACTTCATGATCGTCTGCGTGGAGAATTGAATATTGGCCTGATGAACAACTTGGTAACTCAGCCGCACATGCGAATTACACATGCATTAGCAAAGGTACGCCAGCAAAGCCAGGAAGTCCGGATCAATATCAGTATGAGCCCTCCCGGAGAAATTGAACGACGATTACTCGATGGTCATTTGCATATGGGGGCGTTTCCGCTTATCAACCGATTAAGTGGCTTGGAATACCATATCCTGTATGACGAAAAATCACAGTTGTACTGCAGCCGAACACATCCGCTTTTCGATAACGCGCAAGATCTGACCGTGAGAGATTTGAAAGGTATTCCGGCCGTCATACCCGGCTATCGACTGAGCCCCGAAGCAATCGCACTGCACCAGCCGCTAGCCGATGCGGCTCGCGCATCGGATCGGGAAGGTATCGCCTTCCTGATACTGACGGGACAATATGTGGGTTTTCTACCCGACCATTACGCGCAACAATGGGTTGATAAAGGTATGATGACAGCCCTCGCCCCTGAAACAAATCACTATTTCGTGAGCATTGCTGCGGTCACTCGAAAGAATCGCAGACAGAACCTTATCATTGACCGTGTTCTAAATGAATTGGTACAGACAGTGTGATTTGGCTGGCAAGTTGCGGTAGATGCATCAATTCAGGTGTACTAGTTCAATTCAGGCTACGCAAATCACTTCGAGATGTCCGGCTGCTTCTGGTGTCTGCTCCGAACAACATTAGTCTACCCTTGCACCTGATAGTTCCACCGCTTGTTTCCATTGCTGCGTTTCTTCCTTCACATAATCGGAAAATTGCGCTGGCCCTAGGTTTATGATCTGACCGCCAAGTTCATTTATCCGCTGTTTAAAGTTCGGGTCAGATGCAACCTTCTCCGTCGCCTTATGCAGCGTTTGTTGAATGTCCGGACTGATGCCAGCAGGGCCGAAAATACCAAACCAGGTAGCAGCATTGAAGTCCTTGACGCCAGCCTCATTCATGGTTGGAACATCTTTAATAACTTCAATTCGTTCAGGGTTGGCAACGGCTACCGCATGCAGTTTGCCTGAATGGATTTGCGGAAGCGCGGCAGATAAGGTGATGAATGCTGATTGAACCTGTCCTGCAAGCATATCGGTGATCAATGGTGCATCGCCCTTATAAGGAACATGTACGAATTTTGCGCCTGTGCGATGCTGAAATAATGCTTGTGCAAGATGCTGAGGATAACCATTTCCTGGCGAACCCACGGTGATACCATCAGAGCTGTTTTTCGCTTTTTTGATGTAATCCTGTAAAGATTCGACTTTGAATTTGGGGCTGGTTACCAATACGATCGGAATTTTGGCAATTAAGTGGATCGGAGTGAAATCCTTGATGGGATCGTAGTTGAGCTTGGTATACAAACTGGCACTGATGGTGTGTGCCGCCGTGGTCGTATACAACGTATAGCCATCAGGTTTGGAACGGGCTACACCACTTGCAGCTAACGTTGTCCCTGCTCCAGGTTTATTTACGACGACGACAGGCTGGCCTAGCTCATCGGGAAGTTTACCGGTGATCATGCGCCCGATGACATCCGTCGCACCTCCTGCTGCATAGGGAATGATCATTTCAATTGGCTTTTCAGGATACCCGCCAGCAAAAGCACAGGGTGAGGCCGCCAGCGCGGACAGCGTTGTGGCAAAAAGTACGTTTTTTAATTTCATTCTGTCTCCATTTTTATAAAGTCAACGACGATCGGCTTATTTGCTTCGGTCTTCAGCCCATGAGTTGGATATTTCATTTATCGCGTGACGACTGTTTGCGCGTCAATCTGCCGCTTATCGAATCAGTATGGGCTACTACTCTGAAAATAGAACAAGTGTTCTATTCAAACATTATGCAGCCTGTGTATTTCATTTGCAAGTACTAAGTAATGATGAGACGGATGGTTCTGCTTGACACCATTAACATCTGCGCAGATAATAAAAATAGAATAACAATTCTGTGCAGCAGAACGAAATAATTGGCGATATAAGTCCTCAGAGCGATGTGCAAAGCCGCTTCAGGACAATATTCAAACTAGTGGAGTATAGGGATGGAACAACAAGCGAGCGTTTCCCATAAGGCATTTCTTATCAATGGCGAATGGTTGTCGCGCGATCAGGATTTTTTTGAATCCATTAACCCGTCGACTGGTGCAGTCAACTATCGACTGTCGACGGCCAGCAAAGAAGATGTTGAGCTTGCAGTTGATTCTGCAGCTCAGGCCGCCAGACAGCCAGCATGGCGAAATATGCTTCCTCATGTCAGGGCAAAAATACTTAGCCGTATGGCTGAACTTATTACAGAGCGCGCAGATGAGTTTGCGCGCATTCAAATGATGGAAAATGGCAAGGTATGGTCGGAGTGTAAAACTCAGGCTTCGAGTGCCGCGGCAACCTTTCGATATTACGCCGGGGTATGTGAAACGCTGGGTGCCGAAGTCACTCCGTCGCGAGGGGACTATCTGTCTATGACCGCGTATGAACCTTACGGAGTGGTTGCTGCAATTACGCCATGGAATTCGCCCCTGACGATGGAGGCGCAGAAAGTGGCGCCAGCCCTGGCCGCGGGCAATGCAGTAATTCTTAAACCGTCGGAAGTGACTCCTTCTGCCGCCTTACTGCTGGGGGAAATCGGTCTGGACGCTGGATTACCGGCAGGTATTTTGAATGTGCTGACGGGACATGGAGCAACCACCGGAAAAGCGCTGGTCGAGCATTCTGGTGTTCGTATGATCTCCTTTACCGGAGGGACCGCCAGCGGCAGAGCGATAGGCACGACTGCCGCGGACAGAATCGTTCCTGTGGCGCTTGAGTTAGGTGGAAAATCGCCACATATCGTATTTGAGGATGCCCATCTCGAAGCTGCCGTCGAAGGCATAGTGGGCGGGATCTTTGAAGGTAGCGGCCAGTCTTGCGTAGCAGGCTCTCGTCTGTTTGTTCAGCGTAGCGTGTACGACAAGCTAATGTCGTTGCTGGTTGAGCGCACGCGACGAATCAAAGTTGGTCTGCCGGACCAAGAGGGTATGGAAATAGGCCCGCTGGCGACATTTGCACATCGGGACCGTATTGAACAGTTTGTTGATAGTGCCAGAAAAGAGGGTGGCGAAATCCTGACTGGCGGAGCCCGCCCCGATGATCCCGAATTGAGTGAGGGCGCTTTTTACCTGCCGACAATCATTGCGCAATTGAATGGACGTAGCCGATGCGTACGGGAAGAGATTTTCGGGCCGGTACTCTGTGTACTTGCATTCGAGGACGAAGCCGATCTACTGGAGCAGGCGAACGATAGCGCATATGGCCTTGCATCTGGTGTATGGACTGCTAACTATCAGCGTGCCTGGCGTGTCGCCCAAGCCCTGGAAACAGGTCTGGTGTGGATCAATACGTATAAGCAACTTTCAATTTCCACGCCGTTTGGTGGTTTTAAGAATAGCGGTATTGGGCGCGAAAAAGGTATCAATGGCTTAAGGATTTATCAGCAGAGCAAGGGTATCTATTGGAGCATG
>JBEBTQ010000274.1:0-5101 GCA_040393685.1 Advenella kashmirensis
GCCTTTGCCCCGTTCATACCATTCTAACCCATTGATAAAAAAAAGAGGCTTTACATCCGGCTTAAAAACAAATTAAACCATTACCTGCCATTTCCGAAAATTCCATAGACAAAATCGCGCAGATTTCAGCGTGGAATTCATACAGGTTGCGGGTATGCTCCATGAACAATAATGGGGGCGTCCGCGGGCGATTGCAAGCGGCACACATGCAAAAACGGGCCGTTGTTACAATCGGCCCTCCTTTATGCCGTTTTTTATGCGTTTTTCCGGCTTATTCGCATCTTTTCTGCTTTAATCCTGTCTTTTCTGCCTTAAACCTGTCGATTCTCAGGATGTTTCAGACCGCGCCCGAGCAAAAAGGTTTCAGACGATTTATCGCGAGAAGCCTTCGGTTTGCGCTCTACCACGCGTTTGAAATGCTGTTTGAACATCTGCACGATCTGGGAGAAGCCGCTGCCGTGGAAGGCCTTCACAATGAGCGCACCATCGGGGGTCAGATGCTGCAGGGAAAACTCCATGGCCAGCTCACAGACATGCTGGATGCGAGCAGAATCGGCAGAACTGACACCGGACAGATTGGGCGCCATGTCGGACATGACCAGATTGACCTGATGTTCGCCCACCTTCGCCTTGAGGGCTTCCAGGACCTCATCGTCGCGAAAATCGCCCTGCATGAATTCGACCCCGGCAATGGGTTCCATGGGCAGCAGGTCCAGCGCAATGACGCGCCCCTGCAACACTCCGCCCTCTCCGGCCAGCCTTTCGCGCGCTACCTGCGACCAACTGCCGGGTGCAGAGCCCAAGTCGACTATAATATCGCCTTTACGCATCAGTTTTTCCGAATCCAGGATTTCTATCAGCTTGAACGCTGCCCGGGCCCGATAGCCCTTTTGCTGGGCCATCTTCACGTATGGATCATTGATATGCTGATGTATCCATTCCTTCGAGAATTTCTTTTTGGCCATTGCCCTGATTACCTTATGCCTACCCTAGAATTAACATCTAAAGAGCGCAGCGAACTTCGTGCTGCTGCTCATCCGCTCAAGCCGGTCGTTCTGATCGGCGATCAGGGCCTGACTCAAGCGGTATTGAAAGAAATTGATATGAACCTCACCGCACATGGCCTGCTCAAGGTCCGTGTGGCTGGCGATGATCGCGCCGCCCGTATCGGGATGCTTGAGACCATCTGTGACGAATTATCCTGTGCCGCTGTCGGTCATGTCGGCAAAACGCTAATTTTATACCGGCACGGCTCTCAAAACCGCCGCTGGGAACAAAAAGCCGAAGAACCCGTGGAACGCAGTCGTCGCCTGCCCAATGAGCCGCATACACCCAAAAAGCTGCTGGCCGCAGGCAAAACCCTGAAAGATCGCAAGTCAGCCCGCCGTACAGCCAAAGGCAATGACGAGCTGGCGGGCAATGCCTTGCGCAAACCTGCTCGTTCCCCGGCCAGCCGTACAGGCGCCGACCGTAGTGGTACTGCTGGTAATGCCGGTTCTGCACGTGCCGCACATGGCATTCCTCGCCGTTCAGGCAGTGCCCTGTCGCTGCGCGCCGGACGTCGCGTCACAGCGGGTGCCCGTACCGGCAGACGTGGCGGGAAATAAACAAAATTCGTGGCGGAAAATCATTTTTTTCCATCATCAAATTCTGAAAAAAAAGAAGCCGCAGGAAGCATTGAATTGACCCCGTGAAGCCGACCTGAAGTCCTGGCTTTCGTGGTGCAGTTCATTTGTCTGCGGCTTTTTTTGCTGCCATCGACCATTCAGCTTTGCCAAACAACCGAGAGCGATTGGTGTCCTAAGGGCGAATACCCCAAGGCAAACGGGCGCCATGCATGGCAGGCTTGCCCGTTATTTATACTCAACAGAGATAATTTCGAACTCTTTCTCGCCTGATGGCACGGTAACCACAACGACATCACCCTCGGCCTTGCCAATCAGGGCTTTGCCAACAGGGCTGGAAACCGAAATGCGGTTCAGACGGATATCAGACTCGGCATCGCCCACAATCTGATAGGTTACGTGATTGCCTGAATCCAGATCTTCAATACCGACGGTTGCACCAAATACAATGCGACCATCCACATCCAGGCTGGCTGGATCAATGATCTGGGCGTTGGACAAAATGCCTTCCAGCTCATTGATTCGACCTTCGATGAAGCCCTGACGTTCACGGGCCGCATCATACTCTGCATTTTCTGACAGATCACCCTGCGCGCGCGCTTCTGCAATGGCCTCAATGACGCCAGGGCGCTCTACGCTGGTCAAGCGGTGCAATTCTTCTTCTAAGCGCTTCGCACCTTGCGCTGTTAATGGAATACCTGCCATATCTGTCTCAAAAAAGTAAAAACGCCCCCATCGCACCAGAAGTGCCATGATGATGAGCGTGCTATCGTGTTATAGACCCTGGCCACGATGCCGGCGCAGAGCATGAAAGAAATGAAAAAACCAAAACTCAACCCCGGCACTGGATAATGAGTGCCAGGGACATCGTTACGTCATTGTCTCCAATTCCACGGGAAATTGCAAGCCTTGGGACGAAAGTTGCTAATCCTTTGAAAACAATCGAAAATAGTTGATTAAGGTGGCCCGTCTGAATCCAGTAAAAATCCGGTGAAATCCTGTTTGGACCCGGGTTTGCCTCTCGCGCGCAAACCCGGGCCGCAATCGGTATCAGGCTCCAGCCTCTCCATCAAAAGGACTTTGGCCAGGCTCAGCCGGACGGCGCGAGCGCAGGTTGAGCAGTGCATACAGAATGATGGCCCCAAACGTTGCGGTACCGATGCCTTCGAGTTTGAAGGCACCAAACTGCAGGGTGAAATTGCCTGCACCCATCAGCAGCGTCACAGCCGCAACAATCAGATTACGGTTGTCGCCGAAATCCACCTGATTGACCACCCAGATGCGGGCCCCGGCAATGGCGATCAGACCAAACACCACCATGGACACGCCGCCGAGCACCGGCCCGGGAATGGCATGGATGAGCGCACCGAACTTGGGAGAGAAACCCAGCAGAATGGCAATGCACGCTGCGGCCACGAAAACCAGCGTCGAATAAATGCGGGTCACAGCCATCACACCGATGTTCTCTGCATAAGTGGTCACGCCCGTACCACCTACCGAACCTGAAATCATGGTGGCCACACCGTCACCCACGAAGGCACGTCCCAGATACTGATCCAGATTCTGTCCGGTCATTGCACTGACGGCGCGGATATGGCCCAGGTTTTCAGCGATCAGAATCACGGCTACCGGAACCATCACGCTGATGGCCGACAGACTGAAGGTTGGCGATACCAGGGTGGGCAGGCCGAACCAGGCCGCCGCCTGCACGCCGGAAAAATCGATGGGCGTTCCCAGACCGGCCACATTGGTCAGCAACCAGTACACAACGCAAGCGGCAATGAGACCCAGGAGAATCAGGAGGCGCTGAATCATGCCGCGCGTGAAGACGGCGACGCTGGCGACACACAAAATGGTCATCAGTGCCATCATCGCATCAAAGGTTGAGCCAGAGCCCATGGCGCCCTTGGCGGCAATGGGTGCAAGGTTCAGGCCGATCACGGCCACAATGGCGCCCGTCACAACGGGCGGCATCAGTTTTTCGATCCAGGCCGACCCATTGCCTCGGCTATTGGCATACCAGACCACCAGACCGATCAGCGTATAGACCAGGCCGCAAGCGATAATGGCGCCCAGCGCCACAGAGATATTGGCATTCAGGCCACTACCGGTATAACCGGTAACGGAAATGACGCCGCCGATAAACGCAAAGCTTGAGCCCAGATAGCTGGGAACACGACCGCCGACAAAAAAGAAAAAGATCAGCGTTCCAATACCGGACATCAGCACGGCCAGATTGGCATCAAATCCCATCAGCAACGGCGCCAGGACGGTTGCGCCGAACATAGCAACCACATGCTGCGCACCCATGACCGCCGTCTGCGGCCATGACAGGCGTTCGTCCGGTGCTACAATCTGATGGTCGCGGGCACGGTCAACGCGCCGCCAGATTGGAAAAAAAGGTCCATTCATTTACTTTCCCCACTCAAGGTATGATTTGATGTTTTGCCGGTATGAAGTTTACGGCCAGAGTGGGACGCAGAGCAAGCAAATCGCGGGCGACAGCAAGTCAGTCTGCGCCTGATGTTTTGTTTTCAGCGCAATATGTTATGCATGCTATTGGGGCGACTTCTGCGGCATTCTATGGAATGCGTTCTCTTCTCAGGGATGCGTTCTCTTGTACGTGTTTCAGCTTGAGCCTTTTTACAGGTTCTTTATAGCGGTTCTTTGTAGCGTTTCCTTGTAGCGGTTCTTTGTAGTGGTTCCTTTTTGCCGCGCCTTTTTAACAATCCACCCTTAACAAAAAGCTGTATCTATGTCTCACACCGATTTCTGGATTATCCGCCACGGCGAAACCGACTGGAACGCCGAACGCCGCCTGCAGGGCTGGCGAGATATTCCACTCAATGACAACGGACTGGCACAGGCCACCCGCCTAAGCGAACATCTGCAGCAGCATTTCGCAGACGCCCATCCCGCACATATCTACACCAGTGATCTGGAACGTGCCTATCAGACTGCCCTGCCCTATGCGCTTGCGCGCGGCAAGACGGTAAAGCAGTTACCTGGTTTGCGTGAGCGTAATTATGGCGTTCTGGAGGGTCAGCTATGGTCATCCCTGGCGGGCTTCGATTCTGCACGCAATCACAACCTGGCGATTGAACTGGATCCGCAAGAGCACAAGGCGGAAGACCTGGCCACGTTCTATTCGCGAATCCGTGAGACACTCACATCGCTGGCACAGCAACATCGCAATGAAGTCGTCATGATCGTCAGCCATGGTGGTGCCATCGATATGATGTGGCGCGCCGCCGGCAACCATCCACCAGATACGCCACGCGAATTTACCCAGCGCAATACCAGCATCAATCGTCTGCGAATTCTGGATGATGATACGTGGCAGATTGTCTCGTGGGCTGATGCTTCGCATCTTCCTGCGGTTACGGTCTGAAGAAGCTACTGCCTGCGCGGCTTGCGGCCCGCGCGGCTCATGGCGCGGTCGTATAGCGCATTGGGAATGAAGCGCATGAGTCTGG
>JBEBTQ010000275.1:0-5099 GCA_040393685.1 Advenella kashmirensis
ATAGCCTGCCCGTGTCAGCAGACTGCCTACGCCAAGCAGCACAATCACAAGCGCAATGTACAGATCAGTCATGCGCGTCAGCCTTTGACAGCCAGCTTCTCGGCACAAATGCCGGACACAATGCCCGCAATAATGGCAACAAAAAGTCCCATGCGCAATGGCAGTGGCTGGCCCACCCAGGCGACTGCAGCAGATACCAGCACGGTGATCAGCATGGGACGTCCCTTGATCAACGGCAGCACCACGGCCAGAAGCGTAAGCACACCGGCAAATTCCAGAGACCATTCACGTGGCACCCGATCACCAACCAGGATGCCCGCGAGCGTGCTCAGTTGCCAGGCAACCGCAATGGCACTACCCATGGTCAGATAGGTCCACACATAGACAGTGCGCCGTTTCTGGCGAACATGTCGAAACAGACTGACGAAAACCACATAATTGATATCTGTCAGCAGATAGCCCAGTACCAGCCGTTTGAAATGGGAGTAACGCTCAAAAAAGGGATAGAGTGTTGCGCCAAATATAACAAAGCGAATATTGACGATGAATCCGGCCAGAAACACCATCCATACGGGCGCGCCTGCTGCCATCAGCGGCAATGCCGTAAGCTGTGCTGAACCGGCATAAACCCATAAAGACATGATCATGGACTGCCAGAATGACAGCCCATAGTTCACCATGGCCACACCCGACACAAAACCCCAGGCGCCCAGCGCCAGCAAGTGTGGTGCGACAGCCCGCATACCCAGCTGCATGGCCTTGCGTCGCGCCAGCTCATGTGCCTGGCTGGCAGCCGGCAGGACGCGCGCAAAAAGGGTATACGGGGAAAACAAAATGGTTCCTTGTGCTGTACAATACGCAGGCCGGCCAGCGTATGAAGGTATGCCGCGATTCTAACAAATGCTTCGTGGTCTATATCATTGCGCCTGCTCTGCCGCAGAAATATAATAGGTCCGCGAGCCGGTAACAGCAAAATATGACGCTGTACCGCAACATCCCGGTCGCAGAACCGGGAATGGCATACCGGTCAGCACCGCAAGTCTCTGCGCGCCCGTAGTCTGAGCGCTGTGTATCATTCCGCTTTTTTTAGGAAGTATCTGATGTCTGCACAATTGAAAACGGCCCCCATTGAGCTGTCGGCCAGCGATCTGCCCGTTTACTGTCCCGGCCCGAACGCTCCAGTCTGGAGCATGCATCCACGCGTTTTTCTGGATGTCAGCAAAACCGGCACCGCTGCCTGCCCGTACTGTGGCGCAGTGTACCGGCTCAAAGAAGGCGAGAAGGTACATGGGCACTGAAAGAGGCGCCACGCCCAAACGCACGGTCTTCGCCAGTCCCGACGAAGTGGAGCAGGCATTCTACGAGGCAATGCGGCTGGGTGACGTCATGCGTCTCATGCATACCTGGGCAGACGATGAAGAAACCGTCTGCATTCATCCTGGCGGTGAAAGACTGACCGGCACCGCCGCCATACACGCATCGTGGCAGGAACTGCTCAATAGCGGTCCGGTTCATATTCAGGCTCACCATCCCGTTGTCATCACCTATGGTATGACCGTGGTTCATATCCTCATCGAGGAAGTCCAGGCAAACACGCCTCGCGGCAATCGCGAACTGCTCTTCTACGCAACCAATGTGTATCACAAAGGCAGAACAGGCTGGCATCTGGTCCATCACCACTCCGCGCCCGCGCCCTCAGATGTTCTGCTATCGGAAATGCACGACATTCCCAATCTACTGCATTAATTTGCCATTCTTATTGTCAAACCTGGCTGCCCATCTTGACTGCCCGCCTAGATCTTGACCCCTGCCCCTCTCCTGTCTGGCACCCCGAAGGTCACAGTCAGACCATTGCCGCCATGCGCTGGGCCCGCCATCCTGAACAGCGCTTCGTACGCCAGCGCGTCGATACGCCCGACGGGGACTTTCTGGATATCGACTGGGCAGCACCCAAAACCGTGAGCAAAGACAGTTTCACCGGACAGGCGCTGGTCATTTTCCACGGACTGGAGGGAAGCAGCCAGAGTCACTATGCCCAGGCGATTGGCGCGCATTTCGTGGAGCGAGGCTGGATCGTCGCTGTCGCACACTTCAGAAGCTGCTCAGGAGAGCCGAACCGGCTCGCCCGCTCCTACTTTTCAGGTGACTCGACTGATGTGCATTTTATTCTTGAGCAGACGCGGCGGCAGGCACCCCTGGCTCGCTGGCACGCCGTTGGCATTTCACTGGGCGCCAATGCGCTGCTTAAATATACGGGAGAACAGGCAGAGCAACTGACCGGATTGTTTGGGGTAGCAGCCGTTTCAGTCCCCGTCGATCTGGTGGCTACCGGCATGCATCTGCAGAACAATCTGATCGGCCGTTATGTATATACGCCACATTTCCTGGCAACAATGCGCAAAAAGATCCTTCAGAAAGCGATCGCCTTCCCCGGCGCTGTCAACTGGCAAAAGGCGCTGACTGCTCGTACCCTGCTCGAGTTTGATGATGCCTATACCGGCCCGATACATGGCTTTCGCAGCGGCCTGGATTACTGGTCGCGCTGCTCCAGCAGGTATGTTCTTAACAATATCCGGGTTCCCACACTATTGCTGAATGCACGCAATGATCCGTTTATTCCGCAGGCCAGTCTGCCCGGCCCCGACGAATGCAGCGACCAGGTGCTACTGCATTATCCCGGCAATGGCGGACATGCCGGCTTTGCCAGCGGCGGCGGTCTGGGGAATCTGTCCTGGCTGCCACAGCGTCTGGAAAAGTTCTTCGCAAGCGAAATCCTGTAAACGAAGGTCTCGAAGCGAAGACCTCTAAGCAATGACTCCTAAGCAATGACTCCTAAGCGATGGCCCTAAGCAATGGCCTATATGCGAGGCCCTATATGCGACGGACTGTTAGCAATATCACACGGCTTTGAGCTGCTGCGCCATGCGCATTTCACGCTGCTGTCTGCCGGTTTTCTGACGGCCTTTGGCCGACAAACGCATCATCGTGGACAGCGCAAAGAGCAGGCCAAAGGTTTCAATAATGGCCGCAGGGATCCACATGGTCAGACCGCCGATACTCTGATCGGTAACGGCAGACATCGGCAGCGCCCGCCCGCAAAGATCAAACAGCGGATAAATATCCACGGTGGTAAAGGTGATCACCGCACCAACAATCATTTGTGGCGCCATGGTCAGTATCGGCGAGAGAATTCGTGCTCCCGGAGACAGCACCGCGGGCGATCCGGAAGCAATCGTCCATTGGAAAAACCGCCCCAGGCGCGTTTTCGCCGTCAGCACGGGCGCCACGTAGGGTCGTCGATCCAGAATCAGATTCCAGTACATGAAGCCACTGACCACCACAGACCAGTTCATCAGTCTGTACAGGCGCCAATCCAGCATGGAATAGAACTGGATGGTGGGCAGCAGCCAGAACAGTACCAGGAAGACAAACAGGAATGGCACCAAAATCTTGTTGGTCAGAATACCGGTAATGAATCGGCCTGAAAAACTGCGACGATAATCGCGCAGCCAGACTCGTGCGCGTAAAGGTAAACCGGCACGCATGACCTGCCCGGGATAGGCGCCCATAATCAGCAAGGGGCCCAGATGGTGCAAAACCAGATGCTGAATACGGTGAACAAAAAACATGCGCTCGGCATAGTAATCGACGTGAGTATGCAGCGACAGATAGACTAGAATGAAGCCGGACCAGAACAATATCTGCCGGGCGACCGTGACCCGGTGCACACGGGTGCCCCGCAGGAACAGCCAGGCAGAAAAGACAAACAGGGCTATCAGCGTGGGAGAAAACTCCCAGGGCCGAAGCCAGTGCATCAAGTCCAGATCCATAGGATAAAAAACCTCTTGTGTATATCAGCCCTGCATGACAAACGCCATCGTGCGCACTAGCAGCTCCAGTTCAGGCATGCAACATGGGCCACAACCATCGACAAGGTAAACATGGTAACGATACCTGCAACAAGCAGATTCAAAAGCGCCATCAGCCCCGGCAGGACGCCGGATGGCCTGAGCCTTCGCTGATTGACATTATAAAGTGCATCAAACTTTTCATCTGAAATCAGGCAATAGTATGCCGACTCGATGAAGCCTGCCCAAATTGGAATGAACAGGAAAAAAAACGGAATGGAATCCCACCAGACTGGCTGGGTCAGCGACCAGGCCAGCATCAGCAGGCTGAAACCGGTCACAAAAGGGGCAATCGGCCGCTTCAGGTACCAGCCCTGAAGGCCCAATACGCCAAAGAAACAGGCCAGGACGCCGGCGAGTACTTTACTTCGAAAATGATTTGCAGGTCTGGCCCGCCATAACTGATTCAACATGTCTGGATGCAATCTTTTGCGCGATATCAGGCAAGCTGCCGGCATTGAACGCTATATTGTACGCCACGATGTGCCCCGGTTGCGCCCGCGGGTTTTTTTCAGATAAAAGGGTAAAATAGCGGCATGGAAAATCTTGATTTCGACATTGCAATTATCGGGGCCGGACCTGTAGGTCTGGCGCTGGCCTGTGCGCTCGATCGCCTGGCCGGTTCGTCGCTGAAGGTCGGACTGTTTCAGGCCGACCGACCGGATATGCATAATCCGCAACGAGACACACGAGTGCTGGCGCTCAACCATGGCAGCCGCGTTTTCCTTGAACGCATTCACGGCTGGCCGGGCGAACACGCCCCCATACAAACGGTACATGTGTCCCAGAAGGGGCGTCTGGGCCGAACCATCATCCGTCACGAGGATTTTGATGTGCCGGCGCTGGGCTATGTGGTGCCCTACCGTTCCCTGCACGCCACCCTGCAGCAACAGGTGGATCAGGGACACATCACACGACTCACTGGCGCGCCGGCAACCCTGCTGAACGACCCTGCCAGTGGCACGGTCTGTATCAGCCAGCATGGCAGGCAGTATCGCGCACGTATCGCCGTGCAGTGCGACGGTGCCAGGCCTGATACCCGTCTGCGTGACTACCGTCAGCACGCCATCATTACCACTGCGCGTGCCTCGCTGCCCCGCCCGGGCTGGGCGTGGGAGCGCTTTACAAGGGAAGGCCCGCTGGCCGTATTGCCGCATCCCGTGTTTCCCGAGGCACAGTCCATTGTCTGGT
>JBEBTQ010000276.1:0-5090 GCA_040393685.1 Advenella kashmirensis
AGGCCATGGCAATTGCTTAGCGGAAACTGCTGCAGATTTTTACAGGGGTTGGTGTCAAACTGCGGGGCGCCGAGCAAAGTGCCTTTGCTGTCGTAGGTCCATCTGTGCAAAGGGCAGACGATGTTGCCACCAGTGCTGCGCAGATTGCCATGATTGTTGACGGTGCTGGTGACATCGCCCGCCTGTCCGCCGAGCATGACTGCCTGTCTGTGACGACACACATTTGAAACCAGACTTACCTGATCGCCATTGCGTACCAGTACGCGGCCGGCCTGTTCATGTGGCAGGGTTCGCCAGTCTCCGGGTTCGGGCACCAGTTTTTCATGTCCGACGTACAGCGCAGAGGCATCGAAGATGCGGGCCTGCTCCTTTTTAAAGATATCGTCGTTGAAATAGACGTCGACAGGAAGTTGCGTCGCCGCCGGAGATACATGTGCCAGTTTGGCAATATCAGACATGAGATGCCCCCCGATGAAAATAAATGCCGCCTCACCAAGGGTCATGAGCCGGCATAAAGTGTCGAAAAATGAAAAGGAGAGTAATTATAAAGAAAATCAATACCTTAGTCAAGAAATATAGTCAAAGTTTACCGCCGCCGAACCGGGTGCTGAATGGGTGCTTGAAGCGACAGGAAACGGCGGGTGCTCACTTTGAGATCAAACAGGCGAATCTGCCACCGAAGCCGCCGCTGATTTCGTACAATGTTCTTATTGCAAGATGGAAAGCATGGGCGAACCGTGCTGACCCTATGGAACGTATTGGAGACAGGTGTTGACCGAAAACGCTAAAACCGACAACGCCGCGCTGCCCGACCAGTTCGAAGCGGCCCTCGGCGAGCTCGAAACAATCGTATCAAAAATGGAAGATAACAGCATGTCGCTGGAAGCCTCCATCGCGGCCTATGAGCGGGGCGTAAGACTGGCCCGTGTCTGTCAGGACAAACTGGATGCGGCCGAGCAACAGATCAGTGTTCTGC
Organism: Advenella kashmirensis; assembly: GCA_040393685.1. Classification (GTDB taxonomy): domain Bacteria; phylum Pseudomonadota; class Gammaproteobacteria; order Burkholderiales; family Burkholderiaceae_B; genus Advenella; species Advenella kashmirensis_C. Next base: position 977 of record JBEBTQ010000276.1, read on the forward strand.
GCAATAATACGCTGGTGCCACTGGCGGACTCAGGATCCTCTGAATCATGAACGCGCGGACTGTTACCCTTGAAGACTGGCTGCCTGCCTGTATCAGCAAAGTTGAAGCTTCTCTTGAGAAGGCGCTGCCGCCGGCAGAAGAAAATCCGCAAAAACTTCACGAGGCCATGCGTTATGCCACTCTCGGTGCAGGTAAGCGTCTGCGAGCCGCGCTGGTCTATGCGGCCGGCCAGGCCAGTGCCCAGCAGACAGCCTTGCCGTCGGCACTTGAACATACGCTGTCGCGCGCTGCAGCTGCCGTTGAGCTCATTCACGCCTATTCACTGATTCATGACGATTTGCCGTGCATGGACGATGACGTGCTGCGCCGGGGTAAACCCACCGTCCACGTTCAGTTCGATGAAGCCACTGCAATGCTCGCAGGCGATGCCCTGCAGCCTCTGGCATTTGCGCAGCTGGCACAAATGTCGGTGGCACCGGCGCTGGTTGTGCAGGCTGTGAATGTGCTGGCCCAGGCGGCGGGCAGCCAGGGTATGGTGGGCGGTCAGGCAATTGATCTGGCCAGCGTCAACCAGCAATTGAGTCCCGAACAGCTGCAGCAAATGCACCGGCTCAAAACAGGCTGCCTCATTGAAGCCAGCGTGCAGCTGGGCGCAATTGTGACGGCGGCCAATTCGGACCTGCGCCTGGCGCTGGAGAATTACGGTTCTGCGATTGGTCTGGCCTTTCAGGTGGTCGACGATATTCTGGATGTCACGGCCGATCAGCAGGCGCTGGGCAAAACACCGGGCAAGGATGCGGCGGGCAACAAGCCGACTTATGTTTCGGTCATGGGCCTGGAACAGTCACGCGAATTTGCACAGCAGTTGCACACAGCGGCACTGGACGCCATCCGTCCGTTGGGTGAACCCGCCGGTCATTTGCGCGAACTGGCCGACCTGATCCTGAATCGCAAATCCTGATAGCCTTAGATGTCAACCCGTGTTTCCCGCTGCATGCGTTCCAATATTGTCAGAGCGCCAGCAACCAAGACGATTTCATGACAAAGTTACTAGACACACTTGATTTTCCTTCTGATGTTCGAAAACTGAGCCAGCACCAGCTGAAGGCGGCCGCGACCGAGTTGCGCGCCTTTATTCTGGAGTCTGTGTCACGTACCGGCGGCCATCTGTCTTCCAATCTGGGCACCGTCGAACTGACGCTGGCCCTTCATCACGTTTTCAATACGCCGCATGACAGGATCGTGTGGGACGTGGGGCATCAATCCTATCCGCATAAAATTCTGACCGGGCGTCGTGGCGAGATGCCTGGATTGCGTCAGCAGGGTGGTATTTCTGGTTTTCCGCGACGTTGCGAATCCGAATATGATGCCTTTGGCACCGCGCATTCTTCCACTTCCATTTCTGCCGTGCTTGGCATGGCGGTGGCCTCAAGAAATCTGGGCGTAGACCGGCAGCATATCGCAGTGATCGGCGATGGCTCCATGACCGCGGGCATGGCGTTTGAGGCGCTGAATAATGCAGGCGTGACGCCGGGTGTGAACGTGCTGGTCATTCTGAATGACAACGATATGTCCATTTCCCCTCCCGTGGGGGCGCTCAACCGGTATCTTGCGCGTCTGCTGTCGGGTGGTTTCTATCGCGATGCCAAGAGTGTAGGACGTGCGGTCCTGGGACAAATGCCCGGTCCGGTGCTGGATATTGCGCGGCGGGTCAAAGGTCATGCCAAGGGTATGATCAGTCCGGCCACGCTGTTCGAAGAACTGGGTTTCAATTATGTGGGGCCCATCGATGGACACGATCTGGATGCGCTGGTTCCGACCCTTCAGAATTTGCGGGAATTGGGTGGGCTGCAGTTTCTGCATGTTATAACCAAGAAAGGTCAGGGTTATAAACTGGCCGAAGCGGATCCTGTTCTGTATCACGGACCGGGCAAATTCGACCCGGCGCTGGGCATTCAGAAGCCGACAAAGCCGGGCAAGCAGACCTTTACACAGGTCTTCAGTCAATGGCTTTGTGATATGGGTCAGGAAGATACCCGGCTGATGGCCATTACCCCCGCCATGCGTGAGGGCAGCGGTCTGGTTGAGTTTGAAAAGCGGTTTCCCCAGCGATATTTTGATGTAGGAATTGCAGAGCAGCATTCGGTCACGTTCGCCGCAGGGATTGCCTGTGAGGGACTCAAGCCGGTGCTTGCCATATACTCAACCTTTCTGCAGCGCGGCTACGATCAGTTCATTCACGATGTTGCCCTGCAGAACCTGGATGTGACCTTTGCCCTGGATCGGGCTGGGTTGGTGGGGGCCGATGGCGCCACCCATGCCGGCAATTACGATATTGCATATTTGCGTTGTATCCCCAATATGGTAATAGCCACACCTTCGGACGAGAACGAAACCCGCTTGCTATTGTCCACATGCTATCAGCATCCGGGTCCGGCTTCCGTCCGTTACCCCAGAGGTAGCGGGGTGGGTGCACCAGTGGCCGAAGGCCTCGATACGGTACCGGTAGGCAAGGCAGTGGTCAGGCGGCAGGGTGAAAAACTTGCCATTCTGGCATTTGGCACCCTGCTGCACGCTGCGGCGCCCGTTGCCGAAGAGCATAATGCCACACTGGTGGATATGCGCTTTGCCAAACCTCTGGACGAAGCACTTGTTCTTGAATTGGCGCAGTCCCATTCCCGGCTGGTGACGCTGGAAGAAGGGGCCATCATGGGCGGGGCAGGAAGTGCAGTCACCGAATTGTTGCACGCGCATGGAATCAGCTGTGATGTACTGCAGCTGGGGCTGCCCGATGTATTCATCGACCATGGCGATCAGGCAGCACTGCTGGCCGGCGTGGGGCTGGATACAGCAGGAATAGCGCAGGCCATTGCCCGTCGTTTCGGGCAGCCTGAAGACAGATAAATTAGAGCGAAGAAAATGAATTCTCAAATAGAACCATCGGTGCTGATGCCTGATGTACAAAGTACGCTGGATGAGCGACACATCGCGATCCAGCGGGTCGGGATCCGCCAGGTTCGCCAGCCCATGCTGTTGCAACTGGCCGATGGCTCGGTGCAGTCAACCATTGCCGAATGGACGTTTACCGTCATGTTGCCGGCTCATGAAAAGGGTACACATATGTCCCGGTTCATGGCGTTGCTCAACACCTGGCGCAATCGCCCCATGACAGTGGACGCCTTTCGCAGCATGGCGCTGGAAATGCTGCCGCTGCTGCACGCTGAAAAAGGGGATATTACGGCCAGTTTTCCGTATTTCATCAACAAAAAGGCCCCTGTCTCTGGCGTTGAAAGCCTGATGGACTATCAGGTCACCTGGGTGGCTCGCGCCGAACATGACCAGGCGATGGTAGAGCAGACCATGGTTGTGCCAGTCATGAGTCTGTGCCCATGCTCCAAGGCCATTTCCGAGTACGGTGCACACAACCAGCGTTCCCATGTGACCGTCAGTGTGGTGACCGAAAAGCCCTACGATCTGGATGATCTCATCCGCAGGATCGAGGCTCAGGGTTCCTGCGAACTGTGGGGCCTGCTCAAACGTACCGATGAGAAATACGTGACCGAGAGGTCTTACGATAATCCCAAGTTCGTTGAGGATCTGGTTCGTGATGTCGCTGCCGTATTCCAGAAGCTGCCGGGTGTGCAGCGCTATCGGGTCGAGGCGGAAAACTTTGAATCCATCCATAACCACAGCGCCTACGCAGTGGTAGAGGGTTAGATTCACAAGCCACTCTGCGCATGAATGCGCAGGCTGATTGACAAAAACAGTGGTAAATCAGCACTTTATGAAAAGAAAAGGCCGCGTTCTGTGGTCTTTTTTCTTTACGTGTGTTATATTTTACGGTTTCTTGCTCGCCCCGGTCCGGGGGCTGCGGGTTTTTTGCGTATTTCAGGGCAGTATTCTGAATGCAGCATGGCCATAACGCAGCAACAGGTTCCGGCGGGCTGCCCCCCGTCATTCATGGTGATATTGCTGCTTCCACAGCTGTGGTGCTGCCGTTGCCGTGCAATGTCGGATATTCCACAAGGAGTTATCTATGCGTCACTACGAAGTAGTGTTTATTGTTCACCCTGATCAAAGCGAGCAGGTGCCCGCCATGATCGAACGTTACCAG
>JBEBTQ010000277.1:0-4969 GCA_040393685.1 Advenella kashmirensis
TGGCTAATGCAAGATTCATGAAAAAGCCAGAATGAAAGCGGCAGCACCGTCCAAAGAAGATCAGAAGACGTTGCGCGATATTGCCCAGAAAATTGCGAACGACTGGGGGAAACGCTGCGGCAAGGATTGCGTACAACAGTGGAACGAAACTGCTGGGAAAGCTGCCGGATACACACTGGATTGAGCCGGATCGGAAACTAGCTGGAGGGTAGTATGGAAGCACAAGCATTGGCGCCGAAGCGCCTGATTGAAAAAATCGCACAAGTTGGAGTCTGGATTGGCGGCATATGTCTGTTGACCTCGTCTGCCTTGATTGTCATCGACCTTGTTCTGCGCAAACTTGTGGGCTGGTCCATGGGCGGCTCGGATGAAATCGCCGGCTATGTGCTTGCCATTGTCAGTGCATGGGCATTTCCCATTGCGCTGCTTCGACGGTCTCATATTCGTGTCGATGTCGCGTATACCCACCTTCCACGCAGTATTCGTGCAGCGCTCGATCTCTTCGCGCTTTTGTGTCTGGGACTTTTTGTTGGAACACTGACATTCCACGCCTGGCAGGTTCTGACTGATTCCATTTCCTTCAATGCGATTTCAAACACGCCCCTGCAAGTGCCTCAGTGGATTCCTCAGTCACTCTGGTTTGCGGGCTATCTGTTTTTCTTTATCACGATTGTGGTGCTGATGGGGTGCTCAATCTATCTGATCAGTAAACGTCGCATGCGAGAAGCAAGCCAGCTTATTGGGATCGCCTCAGTTGAAGAAGAAATCGTCGAAGAATTGGTTCCGAACCAGGAACCGCTAACCCAACAGCCTGTTATGGATGTGGAGAAATAAGCCATGCTCTCTTTTACCGTTGTTTTATTACTTGGCCTGCTCACACTCAGCGTTACTGCCGCAGCGACAGTAGGCGTATTAGGGCTGGCACTTTCTGAAATATTCTCTCCGTTGCCTTTGACAAATGCATTAGGTGAGCTTGCGTGGGGATCCAGTGCAGAGTTCCTTCTGGTCGCCATTCCGCTTTATGTGCTGATGGGCGAACTATTGGTGTGTTCCGGCATTGCGGGCAGGATGTACGGCGCCGTATCGAAATGGGTAACGTGGCTGCCCGGTGGACTGATGAATGCAAATATTGGCGCTTCTGCATTATTTTCTGCCACCAGTGGTTCCAGCGTAGCCACTGCTGCCACTATTTCGACACTGGCTTTGCCGGAACAACGCAAGTCTGGCTACAATGCGCCGCTGTTCCTTGGTTCTATCGCAGCCGGAGGAACCCTGGGGATTCTGATTCCACCCTCAATCAACATGATTGTCTTTGCGCTTATTGCAAATGTATCGGTGCCCAAGCTCTACCTGGCTGCGACAGTTCCTGCCCTGATACTGACGTTGATGTTTGTATTGGTGATCGTCGGTGTTGCACTTGTGAAGCCCGGTATTGCCGGTAAGCCTGTGAAAGTAACCTGGCGCGAGCGTATCGAGAGCCTGCCGCATTTGCTTCCCCCTTTGGGCATCTTCGTACTCGTTATCGGCGTTATTTACAGCGGCATTGCGACTGCCAGCGAATCTGCCGCTCTGGGCGTGATCGCCGCGCTGATCCTTGCTGGCATCAAGGGCGCGCTGAACTTAAATACGTTACGCCACGCGTTCGAATCCACCATGCGAACGACAGGTATGATCATTCTGATCACACTTTCAGCTTTTTTCCTTAATTTTGTGTTGTCTTCCATCGGGCTCACAACTCAGCTCGTTGACTTTGTTACCGGCCTGAACCTGTCCCCCATGGGCACCATGCTGGCCCTGATCGCGTTCTATATCCTATTGGGATGCTTCATGGACACACTGGCGATGATGGTCATGACTGCGCCTCTGACTGTGCCAATCATCGTTGCCCTGGGTTTTGATCCTATCTGGTTCGGGGTAATGATGATCCTGCTGTGCGAAATGGGTCAATTGACACCGCCATTTGGTATCAACCTGTTCGTGGTTCACAGTATTCGCGGCGAGGGTAAGTTTCTGGATGTGATTATTGGTGCTATCCCCTTCTGCCTCGTCCTGTTGCTTATGCTGGGCATGCTGCTTATTGCACCTGAAATAGCACTTTGGCTGCCGTCCCTATTTTCGGTTTCCTGAATATGACAAATGTGACTGTTATCAATCTTGTTAGTCAACTTGCGAGTGAGTCAAACTTTGCGCCCTTTGGTCGATTGGTGCGCCGCCCACAGGATAGTGCACCTAACCTGGCTTCGGGTGCAGTCGAATCCTGGCTGCTGCCATTTGCATCAGCCTCTGAACCGCAAATCATGTTCAACAGATACCATGATAAAGGGCGGGAATTCTCCGTCATGGAGAAGCACCACAAGGTGACGCAATGCTTCTTCCCCATGGGGAATGTTCCTTACATCATGGTCGTAGGCAAGCAGAACAGCGACGATCAGCCGTTAGCTCCTGAAGATGTCAAGGCATTTTATATTCCTGGAGATTGCGGCGTCATGCTTTGGGAACATGTCTGGCACTCGCTTGCGCGTTTTCCTGTGGGTTCCGAATATATTGATTTTGCCTTTATCACCGACTTGAACACGCAGAATGAAATTGAGCGGCACCTTGCTGGCGCTCCTGTTCCGACGCTTACGGATTTTCTCGATTTTGCAAAAACACATCAAACCCGATTTTCAGTGAATGATCCGGTAAATCAGATTCTTTAGACACACAACGATTCGGGGTAAAAGCTTCAACTTTGAATCATTGCGCTTCGTGTAGAAATAATCGATCAGCAAAAACAAAGCCGGTTTGCATTTATCTTTGCAAACCGGCTTTGCGCATAACAGTGAACGCAACTTAGTCAGTTCTTCTGTTCAGCCATCTGTCCAGCATGAAGCTCTCGAACCAATTGATGCCACTCGGTATGATTCTGCCAATGCATCGCTGCGCTCACGATATCCGCATCGCGTCCGTAAGGTCCAGCAAATTGCATGGAAGTTGGCCGTTGATCTGATGTCATGCCGTTGGGAACAGCAATACTGCAGCCCTGAATCAAATTGACAAATCGGGTGTAGATTCCCAATGTCCGTTTCGGATCAAAATCCGTGAGTCGAATCGCTGCGGTGCTGGTCGTTGGAACAACGAGTAATCGCTCCCCGGCCAGCAGATTCTCAATATATTCGCGGAAATAGCCACCGCGATTCAATAATCTGAAATACGTATCCAAATCGGTATTACCAGACTTCGCAAAACTGCTTCGCACCCCATCATCAAGTGGCGCATTCGGGTCATTAACAAGATCTTTGTTATTCAAATATCCCTCAACCCCGGAGATACCCGCCCAGGTCTGCGCCATGTCTTCAAACGAAAAAGGCAGCGTTACGGTTTGCACAGGGAATCCCAGCGCTCCGCATTTTTCCCGGGCAGCGTGATAAGCCTCGCGCACTTCACTATCCGCTTCCGGTAAATTGCTGTCTTCAACAAACAGCAGTTCGGGCAAGGAACCTTGATCTGCAAGTTCAAGTCTTGCTTCAAAGGCCTGACGACGCGCGGTCGGCAGCATACAGCGATACGCGAGCGCAATATCTGCAGCAGTGCGAGCCATGGGGCCCACGACATCGAAGCGCTGACTCAAAGGAGCGACACCTTCGGTGCTGACCCAACCCGGAGAGCCTTTCAAACCGGTAATACCGCACCAGGAGGACGGGATTCGTACTGACCCACCCGTATCCGTTCCCAGCGCCAGCGGCACCAGACCTGCCGCGACCGCACTGGCGGAACCATTGCTCGACCCGCCCGTATAGTACACATCCGAACCACTGACCGGATTGAGCGGGCGACCCAGGGGGCTGACTCCCCATCCACTCATCGCAAATTCTGTTGTATGACTTTTCCCCGCGACCCAGGCCCCTGCAGCCTCCAGGTTCGTTATGACCTGAGCGTGTACTTGCGGAAGGTTATTGACAGCCTTACAACCCATCCGGGTCGGCATGCCTGCAACATCAATCAGGTCTTTGACGACAATGGGAACGCTGCAAAGCAATTTCGCATTATTATTTGTACCGCTGACAGATCCTACGTCCTCCGCAACGTGTACGAGTGCACCTACACGTTCATTCTCCTGACGAATTGAGTTAAGGATATCCTGTCGCGGCGTAGCTGGTACTGCGCTGTTTTCTGTCCTTCTGCAGCTATCAATTGAATCCAGAAACAAAGCCATTCATCCTCCATATATTACGTTTGCGTTTAAATACTGAGGATACAAGTAAACGGATGAGTCCGATAAAAAAGTTTTTTATCAAATGAAGGGCTTATGATTATCAAACCGGATTAATCCATCAATCCACGGCGGGGAATGTGATTTTTTGGGTGGTTTTCACTGCACGAGTTGCTTCTTGCCAGTCCAAATGACAAAATTGCCCGCTTATACAGCCGAAATCGCGCAAGTGAGAACCGATGAAAAGTGAAACGCCGTCTACTCCCAGGAAAAAGGCCTTGTCTGCCCAGGTCGCAGATACCTTGCGTGCGCGGATCGAGCAGGGTGAATATGCGCCAGGCGACAAATTGCCCACTGAACCTGTCCTGATTCAGCAATTTGGCTTTAGTCGAACGGTCATTCGTGAAGCTATTGCGGCCTTGCGCGCTGATCGTCTGCTGGAATCGCGTCAGGGCGCAGGTGTTTATGTACTGCCTCCGCCAGAGCCGACGGAGTTGCTTGCGAAATTGGCCCCGGCCCCGGATCGTGTTTCAGACATTATCGAAGCCATGGAGTTGCGAATCGGCATTGAAGTACAGGCAGCTGGTTTGGCAGCGCAACGCCGTTCCGCTGCCCAGGAAGCGAATATCCAGCGCCAATTGGACAGCTTTGCCCTTTTGATGAAAAATGGCCAGCAGACTGAAGAGGCAGACTACGAGTTTCATATGGCAATCGCCGATGCGACGAACAATCCACGCTTCAGGATGTTTCTTGAACATTTTGGATACCGCATGATTC
>JBEBTQ010000278.1:0-4950 GCA_040393685.1 Advenella kashmirensis
GGGCGCCGAGACCTCATTTGCGCGGGTGGAAATCACGGCCGATGGCAAACTGGTCCTCAACCACAGCGGCGCGGAAATGGGTACCGGCATGACGACTTCACAGGCGGTCGTCTGTGCGCAATGGATGGGTAAACCGGCAGATGAAGCACATTTTTCCGTGACCGACTGGGACATGCTGCCCATGGTCGCAACGGCTGATCCTTACATGATGCCACAGGCGGATCAGGACAAGTTCTCGGCCGATCCCTTCTGGACCCCTTCCTATTGCTCGCCGTCCAGCGCCAGCAATTCTGCGTTCTACTTCTCGCATACCACCCGGGAAGCATCACGATTGCTATTTGAGCAAAGCCTGTGGCCTGCTGCCTTATCCATCTGGAAATCCGGCATTGGTGGTGGTCAGGCGGCCCCGTTGGTGATCCGCAGAGAAGAGGCGCGCTGGGTTGCAGGCGGACTCACGGCTGCGGGTATGCAAATCCTTCCCTTTGCTACCCTGGCCCGGAAAGCGCACGAACTGGGATTGATTACGGGCGTGGTGGTGCACAGTTTCAATCGCTGGCAGTGGGCCGAGGCTGACTTTACGCTGGATGGCAATCCGATGCGCCTGCCTGTTGACGGACTGGCTCTGCGTAAGGGCAGCAGTGATTCATATCAGGCAATCGCCCGCGACCGGGTCTACTATCCGCCGATGCAGCGCAACAATGCAGCAGTAACCTATTACAGTGCCGTTGGCACGCTGGTGGAGCTGTCTGTGGATACGGGAACAGGCAAAGTCGAGATTCTGAATCATCATTCTTTCATGGAGTGCGGCAATCTGATCGTGCCGGAGCTGGTGTCCGGCCAGTTGCAGGGCGGCATCGCCATGGGGATCGGACACGCGCTGCATGAATATCTGCCGTTGTATGAAGATGGGCCTGGCGACGGCACCTGGAATTTCAATCGCTATCAGGTGCCCCGCGCAAGCGATGTTGCCGTCTGGCAGCAAACAGGCGATATTCTCCCGCCCTTGTCCGACACCGATCCGCCTAAGGGGATGGCCGAAGTTGTGATGATCCCGGTGGTGGCTGCTGTCATCAATGCCATCGCCCATGCGAGCGGCCATTATTTTCGCCATCTGCCGGTGCGCGCTGAAAACATCAAAGAGGTCTTCCAATGAAAATAACCACCAGACCGATTACGCTCACCATCAACGGCAGGAAACAGGGACCGCTGGACGTGCCAGAAGGCTTGATGATGCTCGATTTTCTGCATGAGTATGTGAATCTGACCGGCTCGCGCCTGGGCTGTGGTCAGGGTGTCTGTCATGCCTGCGTTGTAATTGAAGACCTGCCCGATGGCAGTAGTCAGGAGACGCGAACCTGTATTACCGGAGCACATTATTTCGATGGCAAGTCAATCAGGACCGTAGAAGGGCATGCTGCCTCCAATGACAAGGGCGAAGAAATCCCATCGCCGGTGCAACAGGCCTTCATGGATCACTTCAGCTTTCAGTGCGGCTACTGTACGCCGGGGTTTGTGAATGCCGCGACGGTATTCATTGAAGGCCTCAAGCGCAATCCCATTGCCAGAGACGATCTGGAGCAAGCCATACTGAAGGCGATGAATAATCACATCTGTCGTTGCACTGGCTATGTCCGCTACTATGAAGCGATACGCGATCTGGTGCTGAAGACACCGGGCCTGATCAGGGAGACAAAAAATGGCTAAAAAACGCTTGAGGCCGCTTCTGTTCCTGGTTGTGATTGTGTTGCTGATTATTGTTGCTATTTTGTGGTGGCGTGAACATCGCAGTAATGACAATCCTGTGCAGAAGGTCTCTGCTACGGATGAACAGATCGAACGCGGACGCTACGCGGCCAGGGCTGCCGACTGTGCCGCCTGTCATACCGTTGCAGGAGGTGGTCTGTTCGCCGGCGGCTTTCCCATGGAGACGCCTTTTGGTACCGTGCATGGCAGCAACATCACGCCCTCGGCCGATTATGGGATTGGCCGCTGGACCCGGGAAGACTTTTATCGCGCAGTTCGGGAGGGCATCACGCCCGGCGGACGACATCTGTATCCGGCGATGCCCTACAACTCCTATCATATGATGAGTGATCAGGACCTGGACGATATCTACGCCTATCTGATGACCAGACCCGCCATTGATGTACCAACGCCGGAAAATGATCTGCCGTTCCCCTTCAATCAGCGCTTTCTGATGATCGGCTGGAATCTGCTGTTTCAGAACAAAGATCCGCTGCCTGCCGTCTCTTCAGGCGACTCCGAATTATGGGTGCGGGGGCGCTATCTGACAGATGTCATGGGACACTGCGCAGAGTGCCATACCCCACGCGGTATGTTCGGTCAGATGGATCTGGCCCAATCGCTCAAGGGCGGCACGCTGGGGCGCTTCATGGCAGCAGATATCACGCCCGAGGCGCTGGCAGAACGTGGCTGGACACCCGACAACCTGGCGCAATTTCTGGCGACCGGCAGTGCTCCGCAAGGCTCCGCCTTTAGTGAAATGCATATGGTAGTTGCTCTTAGCACGCAGTATCTGACCAGGGACGATATGAAAGCGATGAGCACGTATCTGATGGGGGATCATCCGCCGGCTCCCAAAGTGGCACAATTGGCGCCAGGTGGCGGTCAGGGCAGGACGCATTACCTGAATCTTTGCGCAGGCTGTCACGGTGTGTCAGGCGAAGGCAAGCCAAACGTTGCACCATCGATGGCAGGCAATGCGACGCTACGTCAGAGCGATGCAACCAACCTGACCGTATCGATTTTAGACGGGCTGCCAGAGCAGGCATTCCCCGGCAATGGCAATATGCAAAGCATGCCCGGCTTCGCCCATAAGCTGAACGATCAGCAAATGGCTGAGCTGGTGAATTACACCCGTACCACCTGGGGCGGTTTGCCCGGCGATATTACGGCAGCGCAGATTGGCGACTTGCGCGAGCATTGAGCAACCCAACTGAAATTATTGCGTATGCAAGTATCTGCAAAGGAGAACATTGATGAGAAAAGTCATTGTTGGCGCATTTGTGAGTATGGACGGAGTGATGCAGGCGCCGGGCGGGCCGCAGGAAGATCCTGTGGGCGGCTTCAGGTATGGCGGCTGGCTGGTTCCCTATTTTGATGAAACCCTGGGCGTAAAAATCGGGGAAATCTTTGCCCGTCCGTTTGATTTGCTGCTCGGGCGGAAAACTTACGATATTTTTGCAGCACATTGGCCTTATGTCGGTCCGGAAGAGCCCCTGGGTGCATTATTCGATCGGATAGAAAAATACGTTGCTACCCGTAATGAACAGTTCCAGCCGAGCTGGCAGAACAGCACGGTGCTGGTTCCTGACGCAGTGGCCGCTGTACGCAAGCTAAAGGAGCAGGAAGGGCCGGATCTGCTTACCCAGGGTTCGACAGATTTTCTGCAGACGCTGCATGCCCATGATCTGGTCGATGAAATGTACATCATGATATTTCCGCTGGTGCTGGGCAAAGGCAAGAAACTGTTTGCAGAAGGGATCGCACCCGCTGCATTTACCTTATTAAGCACCCAGGCTTCTGATAGCGGTGTTATTGTTAACCACTATGTGCGCGCCGGCGATATCGAAACGGGTTCGTTCGCTGCCGAGCACCCTTCGCCGGCCGAACTGGAACGACGCAAGCATCTTGGCTGAACGCCAATACTGCTATACGTCCCGAACAAACGGGCGCTTTCTGCAGCTTATTAACGTTTTCCCTTATTGCATCTGTAATGACGCTCGTTGTACCTTAATAATTAATTGAGTGTTTAATTATTTAATCATTCGGTGCATTCAAATCAAATCAGGGAATGCGTATTCGCGCGCTCGCCGGCCATCATTGTTGGAGTGTTTTATGAAATGTTTCACGCCAGGTATTTGTGGATTAATGCTAGTCAGCTGTGCGGCGGTTGCCGCGGAAGGCGCCGGGCCGGTCAGTATTGGGGTCATTCAGCCCCTGACCGGTTCCGTCGCGTATAACGGGCAAGCCTATGTCAGAGGGGCAAAGCTTGCCGTTGCTCAGCGCAATGCACAAGGCGGCGTCAACGGTCGCCAGATTCAACTGCAGATAGAGGACGGCCAGTGTCAGCCGGCAAACTCAGTTAACGCCGCGGAAAAACTGATACAGCGCAACAAAGTTCCCGTGCTGGCCGGCGCGTTCTGTAGCTCTGCTACCGCAGCCGTGATGGCCGTTGCCGAGAAATACAAAATACCACTGTTATCTGGTGTTTCGTCCAAGGCAGATTTGACCGAGAAAGGGATGAAGTACTTTTTCCGTTCAGCAGAAACCGACAGGCTGATGGCCAAAACATTCAGCAAGATACTTGCAGATGATCTGAAGCTCAAAACGGTGGCCTATATTGGCGTCAATGATGATTGGGGACGCGGCGGTGTAGAGGATTTTGAAAAGTATTTGAAAGCTTTGGGCGTTAAATCGGTCATGAAGGAATATTTCGATCACGGAACAACCGATTTCTACACGCTATTGACTAAACTGCGATCCCTTAAACCTGACGGTGTATTTGTCGCTGCCGAAACGCAGGATGGTTCTATTCTGGTGAAACAGCTTAAGGAGTTCGGCATCGAAACCAAGGTGTTTGGTGTGGGATCATGGGCGACTGCCGATTTTATCGGTCTGACCGGCGAGGCATCGGAAGGCATTTATGCCGCAGTGCCTTATGTTTCCAATATGAAGGGTGAGCGCAATACCGGGTTTGTCGAAAGTTATCAGAAAGAATATAAGCAGCTTCCTGGCAAATATGACGCTGCGGGCTATAACGCCATAAATATCCTCATGCAGGCAATCGAGCGTGCAGGCTCCGATGAGCCGGAAAAAATTCGTGATGCACTGTACAAGACCGACTATAGCGCGCCCAACGGACGCTTTCAGTTTACGGAGAAAGGCGAGGGCGTTGGCTTTGATACCGTGCTGGTGCAACTCCAGGGC
>JBEBTQ010000279.1:0-4947 GCA_040393685.1 Advenella kashmirensis
ATCAGCCCCCTTGTCGGACTTTGCCGTGATAGCAGTCAGCCGATGTACATCCACTTCCGCATTCACCGGCTGCAGGGCCGGCATGGCCTTGACCGCCTTGGCTGAGAGGGTCTGGAAGCGATCCACTTTGCCGGTCAGCCCCTGATTTCCCGCAAAACTGCGTACCACCGCGTTGTAATGGGTGCTTAAGGTACCAATGGTCCCGCCCAGTTTGCCCAGGTGTTCTGCGACCCTTGCAACCTGGTTGTAGACGTCTGTAGCCCGCTCACCGATAGCCTGGGCCTGTTCATTGCTGTCCGCCATCATCCACAGATAAGACACGGTGCGCAGAATGGGCATCAATGTCGTATGCGACACAAGAATCACGCCACGTTCATAGCCATACTGAAAGATGTTCTGGGCATGACGCAGCGCCTCAATATATGCGCCTTCAATGGGCATGAACATGAGCACGAAGCCGGGACTGTTCATGCCATCGAGCGCGGTGTAGTCCTTGGCCGCCAGCTGATCGATATGGCTGCGCACGGCGCGAAGATGCGCATCCAGAAACGCCTGTCTGGCTTCGTCTTCCGTGGCGTTGAAGGCCTGTTCGTAGGAAACCAGCGAGACCTTGCTGTCCAGCACGATTTTCTTTCCATCCGGCAGGAAAACGATGAAGTCCGGGTAATTGGCGCGCCCGTCTTCACTGCGAAACAGCACCTGCGTGTCGAAGTGCGTTCCTTTGTGCAGACCGGCAGCCTCCAGTGCGCTTTCCAGCTGCATCTCGCCCCAGTTCCCAAGCGCCTTTTTGTCACCTTTGAGCGCACGCGCCAGTGCCTGCGCGTCCTGGGTCATCTTCAGACCCATATCCATCAGTTGACCAATCTGCGAGCGCAGCATGCTATGGCCTTGCAGCGATTGATCATGAACCTCATTGACGCGTGTCTGGAAGCGATCGATCTGCTCCCTCAAAGGTTGCAACAAAGTTTCAATGGACTGGCGACTATTGCGCGAGAAGGTCTGCTCTTTTTCCTCAAAAATCCGCGTTGCCAGATTTCTAAATTCCGTACTCAGCTGCTCGCGCGACGTCTCGAACTGTGCACGCATGGCCTCCAGACTCTGCACCTTATAGGCATGGTCAGCTTTCAGCGAGATATGCTGCTTCTCCAGCTCGTTTCTTGCGGATTCCTGTTCACGCAGATTCGCTTCCAACTGCAGCAGTCTGTCGCGATGCATGGCATTCTGCTGATCTGCGTGAGACAGCTGCGCGCGCAATTCGGCCAGCTGATTGGACAGCGTGTCCTTGAGCGTATCAAGTTCGCGATATTGCAGTTGTAATTGTTCGAAGCGTGCACGTTCTTCCTGGCGCAGGCGGTCACGCTCATCCAGCATGTCCTGCAGACCTGCCGCCCTTGCCCGCGCACTGGCTAGGCGGTAGTTCATGAACAGGGCGCAGAAAATAATACCCAATACGATGCCCGCGAGCACCAGCAACCACAGCATGGGCAAGGTCTGCAGCGCGCTCATCACTTGTGTCATGAACGCGCTCCGTCAAAGCGGATTGACAAGCGGCGTTGAATCACAGAAGGCAGACCGGCACTCACAGATTCGACGACAGAAAAGACAACAGTCACAGGCATGGCAACGATATCCTACAAGGCAGCCCGACGATACGGGCATGTCATGCATTCTATCGCAAACGCGTGCAGCGGCGCGTTGATCCTCGCTACTATATCCCTGGAATCAACCTTGTTGCCGCCTATCGCGTTGCACGCAATCGCGATCTCTGCGACGTCCGACTCAACTTCTGTGCCCTACTACAATTGCTTGCGCTGCATCTGATCCGCAATGTATTCGGCCTGACGAATTGCCAGCGACACAATGGTCAGTGTGGGATTCTCGGTCGCGCCCGATGTGAACTGACTGCCATCAGAGATAAAGAGATTGGCAATATCATGCGTCTGACCATGTTTATTGCAAACGCCATCCTCCGCTTTGGCGCTCATGCGGCACGTGCCCAGATTATGTGTGGATGGGTACGGTGGCGTGCGGAATACCTTGCGTGCGCCCGCCGCCTCGTACAGGGCAATACTGCGCTCAAAGGCATGATCACGCATGGCTTCATCGTTAGGATGGTCATCGAAGTGCACATTGGGTACTGCCAGTCCGTGCTGATCCTTCTCGTCGTGATTCAGCGTAATACGGTTGGTCTCGCGCGGCATGTCTTCACCCACAATCCACAAGCCGGCAGTGCGTGTATAGGCATCCATGTAGGAGGCAAAATCGCTGCCCCAGCCACCGGGATTCAGGAATGCGGCATAGAAGGACAGACCCAGGGCGATGGTTTCCAGTTCGTAGCCGCCTACAAAACCACGTTTGTCATTGTGTTCGGCTTCATCCTGCACAATGCCGGCCATCGTTGTGCCACGATAAAAATGCACCGGCTCGTCAAAGACGGCATATACCGACCCCGTGGTATGACGCATGTAATTGCGCCCGACCTGCCCCGAGCTGTTGGCCAGCCCGTCCGGGAATTTGGACGACTCTGAAAGCAACAGCAGACGTGGCGATTCAATGGAATTGCCGGCCACACAGACAACGCGCGCAGCCTGACGCTGTTCCTTGCCGTCCTTGTCGAAATACACCACGCCTGTCACCTTGCCCGCTGCATTATGTTCGATGCGGGCCACATGACATTCGGTACGCAGATCAAGCTTGCCGGTTTTTTCTGCTTTGGGAATCTCGGTATACAGGGTCGACCATTTGGCTCCCATCTTACAGCCCTGAAAGCAGAAGCCCTGCTGGATACAGGCGCCGCGGCCGTCACGCGCGCGACTGTTGATCGCCATATGACCGGTACTGACTTTTTTGTAGCCCAGTTTGGTGGCGCCGTTATACATGATCTTGAAATTATTATTGCCAGGCAGACCGGGAATGCCATTGGTGCGCGTCACGCCCATCTTGTCTTCGGCGCGGGCGTAATACGGCTCCATTTCCTTCAGGGTAATCGGCCAGTCCAGCAGATTGGCGTCCTTGACCTCTCCATAGTGGGTGCGCGCGCGGAATTCATGTTCCTGAAAGCGCAATGACGCGCCTGCCCAGTGTGTGGTGGTTCCGCCCACCGTTTTACAGATCCACGCCGGAAGGTTTGGAAAGTCTTTGGCGACACGCCAGGTACCTGACGTGGTGCGTTTGTCGAGCCAGGCCAGCTGGCCGAAGGACTTCCATTCGTCCTGAATAAACGATTCTGTGCTCTGACGCGCACCGGCCTCGAGTATGACGACCTTGATGCCTTTCTGACACAATTCGTTGGCCAGCGTACCGCCTCCTGCGCCTGAACCGATGATGACAACAACGCTGTCATCCTTGTGATCAAAACTTGCCATGATGCTTATCTCCTTGTTACTGCCTGGTTGCTCCGGTCTGTGTGCCGGGGCTGATTATGATTTCATTGAGGGACTGGCGTCCTGCGGTGGGTCGGGCAACCATTTGAGATCATCAAAACCATGAGAAAGATAACCGCCCCGACTCCACACCTCTCCTTCGTAGCCGAAGTGCTTGAAAGCCATATCATTGTCATAAATGGATGTGATGCACTGACCGCGTACCGCCTGAAAGAACGGGTCACTTTCCATTTTTTGCAGCAGCGCGGTCTGCTTTTCCAGTGACAGACCGGAGAACTGTCCGCCGGCCTGCTGATTGAGTTTGTCCACGCCCTCTTTCAGCAGTTTTGCCTTGTCGCCGTCTGTCATCTGCGCATCCAGATCCTTGACCAGCAATGCGTAAACTGCATCCGGCAGATCCTTGTGCGGATACAGGGCCTTGCCCATGGCCAGCAGCGTCTCGGCCTGGGTTTGATTCAGGTGTGTGGTTTCCAGTGCCCAGACGCGCGATGGCGCCACAAGCGCAAGCGTGGAGCCTGCAGCCAGCACCCCGGTAAGTATGGCGGCGCCGCGCAGAAACTCCCGACGCGACAGCCCGGTACAGGGTCTGGTTTTCTGTAACATGATTGGTGTGTCCATCATTCCTCCGATATGCCAATATGCCGTTGTGAAGCGAATCGGGTTTTGAGCCCGCCTTACTTCTTTCTGTTATGTATTCATTATGTGCTTTGGCGATGGCAGCAGGTAACAACCATTTACTACATACGTAGAGGAAAACCCCAGTATTGGAGATGCGTCAGGGGGATGACAGAGGGAAGAGACAGGGGACGGAGGTGGAAAAGAGACAGTGAGAAGAGGCAGGAGAACAAGGGAGGAAATTCGGCGCTCTCTTGCTGCAGACAAGGCTTGAACGATGATTTGCAATAGATCTGTCTTTTGCTGCCTACAGTGAATGACCGCGCGTTTGGATCGAATGCGCGCAGGCTGCGAGCATGGACAGCGCCACGCCGCAGTCACAAATGACGAACGAAGAGAATGCCTGGGCGATCAGCTGACCAGGGCAATTTTTTCAGTGTGGGGGCGTTTAGGTGTCGTACAGGCGTCTGCGATTGCAGGCTCGGCGCCCGCTGAGGCGTAGCGGACCGCCTGATAGCGCATACAGGTGACGCGCAGGAACGATGTAAAGTTGGTGGCTTCGCCCCGATAGGCATAGACCTCATCGTACAGACGGGCAATCAGCTGATTGGTGGTCGTGCCGTCACGGCGCGCCAGCTCGGCCAGAATTTCCCAGAACATGTTTTCCAGCTTGATACTGGTGACCACCTTGGCGATGCGTACCGAACGGCTGCGGCACTCGTACATGATGGGATCCGTATGAGAATAAATGCTGCACATTGTTGGCTCCTGCTGCAGCCCGCCGACAGACCAGGTCTCAGCCGTTGGCTGGCTGACCTGTACGACCCGCTGATCTGAAGACAACCGGGTCGAAACGCGACGACGCTGCAATTGTTATTGATCTGATCACGGTGATCCGTGTGTTTTTATCTTACCACTTTGCGGCACTGGCAAACCATTTCATTTCAGG
>JBEBTQ010000280.1:0-4943 GCA_040393685.1 Advenella kashmirensis
TAGTTCATGATGAGTCACCCTTATTTAACATACGCTAGTTGCACATGTTCAAATTCAATAGCCTCATACAATTAAAGCATACAATCCTTTATCTGTGGTACCTGTACAAGATTGCGTCGGACTGGAATAAGCCGAATGGCATTTGTGTTGTCCCGCCTTCAAAAGTCATGACGTTTTTGCAGGATCTGCCGCTGGAAAAAATTCCTGGTGTGGGGCGGGTGACGCTGGCAAAATTTCACCGACTGCAAATGAAGACCATCGCAGATTTGCGCCTGCGCAGTGAATGGGAACTCACGCATCACTTCGGACGCTATGGTCATCGCTTGTATGAACTGGCACGCGGCATTGATTTACGTGAAGTCGACAATAATCAGGAGTCGCAGCAGATCTCAACGGAAACCACCTTTGACCGGGATTTGCCTTACCTGCAACTACAGGATCCGCTGGATGCCATCGCCAGAAAATTATGGGAACAGGTGCTGCGCAAGCGCAAGTTTGGCCGTACCGTCACGCTCAAGCTCAAGAGTGCGTCATTCAGAATCGTGACCCGGTCACAGACCTATTCCAGTCCGATTTATTCGCTGGATGAAGTCAGGCAGGCAGCCGCTGCGTTGCTGGAGCGCGTTGAGCTGGATAAACGTCAATCACTGTATCGGCTTATTGGCCTGGGCATCAGTGCTTTTGCCGAGGTTGATGAAGTAGAAGCGCAGATCTCATTGCTGTAGGCGCAATTCGCTGCAAGTGGATTTTGTTGCGTGTGGGCTGTCGCAGCGCCGTGTGGTGGCGCCCGGTGCGCGCTGACTGTTCAGTCATGTGTTGCGGCGAGCACCGGGTGTGTATATTAAAAGTAGCGGACTTATGGTTTAAGGCGATCTTTCAGCCGTTTGGAGAGTTCTGCCATGTCTGTGCGGCCGGCCAGCTTTTGCTTGAGAATACCCATGGCTTTGCCCATGATGGCAGGACCGGTAACACCGTCGGCAGTAACCTGAGTGAGTGCTGCGTCAATGGCTTCCGTTACTTCCTGCTCTGACGCTTCTTCCGGCAGGAATTCCCGCAGAACTTCAAGTTCGGCCTTTTCTGCTTCAGCCGTTTCAGTGCGGCCGGCATTTTCAAAGGCGATGATGGATTCTTTGCGCTGCTTGACCTGTTTCTCAATGTTGGCCAAAACCTGGTCGTCATTCAGTTCAACGCGATCGTCGATTTCTTTCTGCTTGATAGCGGCTTGCAGAAATCGCAGTGTGCCCAGTCTTGCGGTCTGCTTGGTGCGCATGGCATCCTTGACTGCATCTGATATTGCTATTTTGAGGGAAGATGACATGAATTTATTCCGGGAATGGTAAGATTAGTTTCATATTATGGCATAACTTTTTCGGAGATATATATGACGGAAATAAAGACTTCCCAGATTCTTCTCCCGGAAGGCAGCGCCCACGGTCAGTTGTTTTACGTACTGCATGAAGAGAACGAGCAGTTAACGAATATGCCATTTTTGTTAGGCACGATTCGCGCTGAATTTCCTGATGCTGTGATTCAGCTTGCGACGGTTGCTCTGGACGAGGACACCCAATGGTCTGGCGCTGACGGCCCGGAGTCGGATGCGCCTGCTGCCACGCAATTGGCGCCGCGCCTGGCCGCCAGCATCAAGTCTCTGGAGCATGACATACAGACGGCTCAGCACACACAGGGGGTGTTGAGCGAGGCCACGGCAGTGGTCGGTGTCGGGCGTGCCGGATCGCTGGTGCTGGGTCTGACATTGCTGGAGCAACCGATAGCCGGCAGGCTTATTACCTTCGGTGCGTCATTTCCTGCCTATCCGCTGGAACTGTCGCTGGATACAACCGTTCATCTGCTGCATGCCGATAGGGATGTGGTCGTGCCGTCCGCGCAGGCGCGCGAGGCGCACGAACGGATGGCGCTGCTGCAGGCGGACGCGACGATCGACATCGCCATGAACTCGGCCGAGTCGTTTTGTGAAGTCCTGATTGGGAAAATGTTGGAAAGACTGAAAACCTGCGTGCCGCTCAGGTACTGGCGCTATGCTGCAGAGTCTGACGGAGATAAGCAAAAAGAAGGGACGCCACCGGCATCCCTGCATTAGTTAAGCGGCCGGACCGCGGGTGGTTGTGGTTGCCGTCCGGGTCCGCTGTCTGGGTATCTATAGCAGAGTAGGGTAATCCTGCTGCACCATATGGCGTACCCGCACTGCGTCTGCAAAACGGGTGAGGCCGCCATCTGCATTGAGCAGCACGACGGCAACCGGTCTGCGATCCATTTCAGTCATCATTACCAGACAGTCGCCGGCTTCACGAATGTAGCCGGTTTTGGAAATATGAATATTCCAGTTGCTATTGCGAATCAGGCGATTGGTATTGCGGTAACGCTGTTCGCGGCCATTGCTGGTCACGATTTCATATTTGTCGCTGGTGGTGTATTCGCGAATAAGTGGCTGCTGGTGTACCGCCTGCATCAATCGCACCAGATCACGAGGCGAAGAGACGTTCTGTGGTGACAGCCCCGTAGGCTCGATAAAACGGGTCCGGGTCATACCTAATTGGCGCGCTTTGGCATTCATTTCCCGGACAAACGCGTCCAGACCGCCTGGGTAGGTTCGTGCCAGTGCATGCGCAGCCCGGTTTTCCGACGACATAAGCGCCAGATGCAGTAATTCACTACGCGTCAATACTGTGCCTACGGACAGCCGCGATGATGATTTCTTAACGCGATCAATATCATCTGCCGTCACGATGAGCTGTTCGTTCATGTTCAGGTTGGCAGTCGTGATGATTAATGCCGTCATCAATTTGCTGATCGATGCGATAGGCCGGATGACATCAGCATTTTTGGAATAGAGTACACGGTTATCGGTCAGATCGACGACGTAGGCGACCTGGGAACGGACAATGCCACCATTGTCCGCCTGGCCCACTACGGTGGCGGCCGATGGCAGGGCATCATAGCCCTGGCTGCCGTCGTCTTCCTGGGCGAAGCCGGAAACAGGTACAATAGAACCCATAGCCAGCGCGGCGGCCAGGCACGCAGTCAGGGTTTTTTTAAGAAATTTTTGCATAGGTTCGTCACGGGCAAATTAGATCAGGGTCAGCGCAATTATAAATAAGATTTGAAAAAAAATATATTTATTAATGAGTTAGAGGCGATATCTAAATTTACTGTTAAGTCTGACTTAGGGTGGAATGCTTGTTTTTTGCGGTCTTCTTAGAAGACGAAGCAAGAAATTGAGCATAAATTCGGCTATATTTGGCTAAATTTCGTTAAATTGTATCAAATATTTTCTTGCGAAAAATAGGTAAAAATCGGGGCGTGTTTTCCCTGGATGCCTCGGTAAATATCGCAATTGCAGGGTTATTGCGCATGCGTGACGGCCAGGGGCGATAAAATAGCGCTTTCCTGTTCAGGCAATTTTCTTTTACTCCGGTTTTTATTGTGTCAGATACTCAACATCAGCACCAGATTGCATACGGCTGTGCCGCATTGACCCCGTTTCAGAAAGAGCGACTGCTGGCGGCGTTAGCCCAGGCCGGGTTGCCGGTGCAGGACGTGGCTGCGCGTTATGAGCACCACGTTTTCACTCAGGGCGTTATGCCGCAGGAAGAACAACAGCGGCTGAGCCAATTGCTTGATTACGGGACGACCCAGGCAGGCGCACCAGTGCAGGACGCGCTGATACTTCGGGTACTGCCGCGCCTGGGAACGTTATCGCCATGGGCCAGCAAGGCAACCGACATTGCACACAATTGCGGCCTGTCGGCGGTTCGGCGCATAGAGCGGGGCATTGAGTACCGTTTCGTTCCGAAAAAAGGCTTGCTGGGCGCCAAAAAACTGTCTCCGGAACAATTGTCGCAGATTGCCGCGCTGGTACACGACCGAATGACAGAGACTGTCGTGGACTCGGCCTTTGATGCATCCATATTAATGCAGACACTGCCAGGCAAGCCGCTTGCGCACATCCCGCTACGGGCACGAGGCAGAGCAGCGCTGGACGAGGCCAATGACAGCCTGGGCCTTGCCTTGTCGCCCGTGGAAATAGATTATCTGCTCACCTCGTTCAGCGATTTGGGGCGCGACCCCACCGATGTTGAATTAATGATGTTTGCACAGGCAAACAGCGAACACTGTCGCCATAAAATCTTTAACGCCAGTTGGGAAATCGACGGCGAGAAAAAAGAAGACACCCTGTTTGGCATGATTCGCAAGACACATGCGGCGCAGCCCAAAGGGACTGTAGTGGCTTATTCCGATAATGCGGCGGTCATGGAAGGCGGCCTGGCCAGCCGATTCTTTGCCGGCTTTAGCGAAGATGGCCAGGTTACCGCGGCGCCCAGGTATGGCAGCGAAACCCGCGTCACCCACACGCTTATGAAAGTGGAAACGCATAATCACCCAACGGCGATTGCACCATTTCCGGGGGCAGCTACCGGTGCCGGCGGGGAAATTCGTGACGAAGGCGCAACCGGGCGGGGCTCCAAGCCTAAAGCAGGCCTCACGGGCTTTACCGTGTCTAATCTGAACCTGCCGGATATTGCCGAATCGCGTGAGGCCACACCTTACGGCCTGCCTGACCGAATCGCCAGTCCGCTGGATATCATGATTGAAGGGCCTATTGGCGGCGCTGCATTCAACAACGAATTCGGCAGACCGAACCTGCTCGGATATTTCCGTACGTTCGAACAAACGGTCGACGGCGTACGTTGGGGCTATCACAAGCCTATTATGATTGCGGGTGGCCTGGGCAGCATCGATGCCGCGTTCACGCATAAAGACGTCATACCAGGGCAGGCGCTGCTGATTCAGCTTGGCGGTCCCGGTATGCGTATTGGGATGGGCGGCAGCGCAGCCTCGTCAATGAGTGCCGGTGCCAATACTGCACAACTGGACTTTGATTCAGTT
This sequence comes from Advenella kashmirensis, assembly GCA_040393685.1. Classification (GTDB taxonomy): domain Bacteria; phylum Pseudomonadota; class Gammaproteobacteria; order Burkholderiales; family Burkholderiaceae_B; genus Advenella; species Advenella kashmirensis_C. The sequence goes on from JBEBTQ010000280.1 coordinate 4,906, forward strand.
CAGCGCGGCAATCCTGAGCTCGAACGCCGGGCGCAGGA
>JBEBTQ010000281.1:0-4937 GCA_040393685.1 Advenella kashmirensis
GCTGGCCGTGGCTCGGTCGCTGCAGTCATAAGGGCGTTAAGCATGGCTGGCGGCAATTGCGATTGCGTCAGACGACTGATGGTGGTTTCCTTGCCAAAACCCGTCAGTTCACCGGGCCCTTTTTCCTTGAGCATGGCAAGCTCGGCCTTGCCGTCTTCGGCAGCCTGCTGCCTGCCTTTTTCATCACGAATGCGATTAAGTACGGTTTCCTTCACACTGGCCAGTTCAGGCACGGCTGCCGGTACATCTTTGGCCACATGTACAACCATGAGCTCTGATGGAGAAATTTCGATCACACCCGAGTTTTTGTTCTGCTTGCGCACTTCATCAGAGAACAGCGTCTCGCGCACGCGTCCGGATTCAAAGTAGCGTGCATCCTTGCTGCTGATGGCAGCATCCTTGCCTGCCTCGCTTGCTGGCAGCAGTGCAGACTCGCCAACACCGCTAACGTGACGAACCTGCAGTTGCAGCGCATCGACCAGTGGCTGCAGAGAATCGCGTTCGGTACTGGCAACCTGAGTCAGCTTGGTTGAGAGATCGGCAAATTTTTCGGAAGCCTGCTGCAGGCGAATTTCTTTTTTGAGATTTTCCTTCAGACGATCCAGTGGCTCAACTTCACCGGGTTCGATGCGGGCAATCTGCAATACATGCCAGGCGTTGTCGATTTTGACCGGATCAGTGATACCAGGTTTGTCGGGACCGAAAGCGGCATCATCCAGTGCGGCAATATCGCCTTTGGACAAGGTACCCAGACTACCGCCCTGATTTTTGGAACCGGCATCATCGGAATAGGTTTTGGCCAGCTCGGCAAAGGAGGAAGGATCAGCCTTGGCTTTTTCAGCCACTTCATTGGCCTTGTCCTGCGCAGCCTTGACAGCGGCGTCATCGGCACCTGCCGGAATCTGAATCTGAATGTGGTTGATCTGACGACGTTCTTTTTTCGTGTACTTGGCAATATTGGCCTTGTAATAGCTTTCCACATCGGCATCAGATACGTCACCAACGGTCTGCAGAGCAGCATCCTGGTTCAGCACAACATAATCGACGTCCACGTGAGCAGGAATTTCCAGCGACTGCTTGTTTTTGTCATACCAGGCCGCGATTTCTTCGTCATTGACCTGCACAGATTGCTCATAGGCGGCCGCCTCAAAATTTCTGAGTCGAACCGTGCGCTCCTGTGTCATGGCCGTTTGCAGCAGCGATGCCGTTTGTGTAGGGATGGCGACGGTACCGGCAATGGGCTCAAGTAACTGCGCGAATGCCAGATTCTGCCTTACGTATTGCTCGTAGTCGACATCACGAATATTGCGTTCTGACAGAAACTGACTGTATTTCTGGAATGAATATTTGCCATTGTCCTGGAACTCTGGCGTGCCGGCGATGGCCTGACGAACCATATTATCGGTCGCGTTGTAATTATGATCGACCATTTCCTGCTGAAGAACCTGGTTGTCGATCAGCTGATCGAGCCACGCCTGACGGTTGGCAGGTGTGTCGACGGCATTGATATTGAAGTTGCTGCCGTTCTGCTCACGCAGCTGGTTTATCCGCTCACGCCAGGACTGATCGTATTGCGCCTGAGTGATGTCGTTTTTCCGAATGGAAGCCAGTTTCACTTCACTATGAGTAAACGATTGGTAATCGGAAATACCGAAAAATACGAAAGAAGGCACGACCAGAATAAACAGGACGATAAGCAGTAAGCGTTTATGCGTGCGAAAGGATTCTAGCATAGGGTTCCCGACCAAGATGAATGTCTGATTCAGAGCAAAAAGCCGCCCATTGGCCGCACTCTGCAGAATAACCGCTTATTTTAAGCGTTTTTTCCATTAAAATAAAACCTTGGCTCCAAATCGGGCAATTGCACTGCTGCTCGCGCCGTCATATTGAATTTTCTCACCTGGTGAACCATGTCTTCGAACGCTTCTGTTACCTGGCCCTATCCACGTATTATTGCCCACCGCGGCGGAGGCCGGATTGCGCCGGAAAATACGCTGGCCGGTCTGCGCTGTGGCTTTGACCACGGCTTTGAGATGTCTGAATTTGATGTCAAGTTAAGCAAGGATAATGTCCTGGTCATCCTGCATGATGACGACGTTGATCGCACATCCAATGGCTCCGGCGCGGCCGCCACCATGACATTCGGCGAAATGGCACAGCTGGATATGGGTAGCTGGCATTCAGCCTGGTACGCAGGTGAGCCGTTACCGGCTTTCAGCCAGTTTGCCGGCTTCATTCTGGAAAACCACCTGCTGTGCAATATTGAAATCAAGCCCTGCCCGGGTCGTGAACAGGAAACAGGTATTGCCGTTGCAAAGGCGGTGAATCAGCTCTGGAAAGAAGGCATCACCCCTCCACTGGTCTCTTCGTTCTCACGTGAAGCACTTGCCGCATTTGCAGAACATGCCCCTTCCATACCTCGCGCCTTTCTGATTGACGAATTGCCGGAAGATTTTGAGGACATCCTTCAATCGCTGGGCTGCCAGTCCATTAATCTGAATCAGAAAACCCTGACCGAAGCGGCCATCAGGCGTATTCATGACGCAGGCTATAAAGTCTGCGCCTATACCGTCAATGATTATCGTCGTGCCAGACAGCTGCTTGACTGGGGCTGCGATGCGCTGTTTACGGATGAGCTCGTCCGCATTCCTGCCGATCTTGGCCTCTATTAATTCATCAATCCATGTTCAGTTACCGTCACGCCTTTCACGCAGGCAACCATGCCGATGTCCTGAAGCACGCAATATTGCTTCATATCCTGCAATACTTCAATCGCAAGGAGGCACCATACTGGGTCATCGATACGCATGCGGGCGCAGGTATTTATGATCTGACCGATGCCTGGGCCGAAAAGACCGCTGAATTCCGTGACGGAATTGGCAGGCTATGGAACATGTCTGAGCTGCCGCCCCTGCTTGCCGACTATATTAATCATGTAAAACAGCTGAATGATGATGGTGCACTGACTGTCTACCCCGGCTCTCCGTGGATCGCACTGCAACTGATGCGCGAAGCCGACAAACTGCGTCTTTTCGAGCTGCATCCGACAGAAATCACCCATCTGCATGAAAACATTCAAATGCAATCCAGGGATGTGGCCAGACAGGTAAGTGTTTTCGAAAAAGATGGCTTCACAGGGCTTGCTTCCCAGCTTCCTCCGGCGCCGCGACGCGGGATCATTCTGATCGATCCGTCCTATGAAGACAAAAATGACTATCGTCATACTTTGTCTGCAGTCAAAGAAGGCTTAAAGCGTTTTGCAACCGGATGCTTTGCCGTCTGGTATCCGCTGGTGCGTCGCAAGGAAGTTCATGAGATGCAGAAGCAGCTGGAGAAGCTGCCGGGGGTCAGCTGGGTGCACGCACAACTGGCGGTCAAAAAGCCACCGCAAAATGGTTTTGGACTGTACGGCAGTGGCATGTTTGTCATTAATCCGCCGTACACGCTGGCCGCCTCGCTGCGCGAGTCCATGCCTGTTCTGGAAACGCAACTGGCACAGGACGAACAAGCCCAGTTTTCACTTACGCATCAGGATAAATAATCTCGAGCACTTCCAGATGTTTGACGCCGGAGGGCGTGCGAAGTGTCACCGTATCACCTTCCTGCGCTTTGAGCAGCGCCCGGGCGACGGGAGAGATCCAGCTGATTTTTCCTTTCAGGGGTTCAGCCTCATCCACACCCACAATCGTCACCCGAAACGTTTCGCCCTCTTCGTCACAGTATTCCACCTCGGCGCCAAAGAAAACACGATCCCTGTCGGGTTGCGCACCGGGATCCACCACTTCGGCCTGTTCCAGCCGTTTGGTCAGAAATCGGATACGTCGGTCAATTTCGCGCAGACGCTTTTTGCCATACAGGTAATCCCCATTCTCTGAGCGATCGCCGTTTGACGCAGCCCACGAGACAATCTGCACGACATCCGGTCGCTCCACATTCATCAGATGCGTCAGTTCTTCGCGCAGGGTGTTGTAGCCCTGACGCGTCATGTAATTGCGTGTACCAGGAGGCAAGGCAACCGCTTCGGGCCCCTGATCCTCGTCGTCGTCTTCGTCCTTTTCTTTGACAAATGCTTTATTCATAATTTCAGTTAAATGCGTTCCATACCGGTACCAGATCCGAAGGTAAAGGCGGCAGTTTTCCAAGATCAATACGACTTTCGCCCGGACTGTGAAAATCCGATCCACAGGACGCCATGAACCCATACTGGCGGGCCACGTTGGCATACTGATGGTACTGATCCGGCGTATGTGAGCCGGTCACAACTTCAATCGCCTTGCCGCCCATCAGTTTAAATGTACGGAAAAGCGTGGTGAATTCCCTGCGCGAATATTTATAGCGACCCGGATGCGCGATCACGGCAATGCCCCCTGCTTCGTGTATCCATCCCAGCGCATCATCCAGCCCTGCCCATTCACCAGCCACATAGGCAGGTTTACCATCCGCAAGATACTTGTCAAAAACGTCCTGCATGGTCTTGCAATGTCCCTGTTCAACCAGGTAGCGGGCAAAATGCGTGCGGCTCAGCAAATTGGGATTGCCTGCAAATTTAAGTGCCCCCTCGTACGTATCTGGAATGCCGAATTTCTCAAACTGAGCCGCCATGATGTGGGCCCGGGTTTCCCGGTCGCGGCGGATTTTTTCCAGCCCGGCGTTCAGGCTGGGACTGTCAATATCGATATTGAGACCAACGACGTGCAGGGTGCGTTCGGCCCAGGTAACGGAAATCTCGATTCCCGCCACGAAATCCATGCCAAGTTTCTGCGCCTGCGCGCGCGCTTCGGGAATGCCACGAACCTCATCGTGGTCCGTCAGACTCCATAGCGTGACACCATTGGCATGCGCGCGCGCCGCCACGTCAGCGGGTGCCAGAACACCGTCTGATGCTGTGGAGTGGCAGTGCAGATCTGCCTTGAACGGCAGTGGTTCAGTCATGTTTT
>JBEBTQ010000282.1:0-4910 GCA_040393685.1 Advenella kashmirensis
CCAGCGGCACTGTTGCGATATAGCCGATATGGCTGAATCCCCAGGCACCCAGGGTTCCGCCGGAAAAAAATGCCAGGAGCAAGGCGCAGTGCAATTGCAGTCTGGCACGATCAGCCACCACAAAATGCGTGCCGTCTGTGGAAGTTCTTCCGCGATTCCAGTAAATCAGTTTTCCCAGTTCGATACCAATATCGGTAACGATACCGGTTACATGCGTTGTCCGGATCACCGAGCGGGAAAGTTTGGTAATGAGGGCATTCTGCAGCCCCATCAGAAACGACAGCATCATGACCGTGATGGGCACGAAGAAACCCTGCAGATCAGCCATGCGCGTTCCCAGTACGCCGAAACACAGAAGAAGTAAGGCTTCCAGCAGCAGCGGTGCCGCATATTCGCTGCGCAATCGATGTACGCGCGCATAATTGACGATCATGGTGGTGCAAATGGTCCCGCAAAGGAAACATATCAGAGCCGCCACGCCACCCAGGACAACGTGATAGGCGCCCAGAATGAGTTCATCGGCAATGGTGGAGACAATGCCGGTCATATGCGAGGTGTACTGATGTACCGCCAGAAACCCCCCTGCATTGACGGCTCCGGCAATAAAAGCCAGAAGCGTGCCGATTTGTTTGTCGGCGCGTTGTGTGCGATCGGAGCCGGTAAGCGTCCGTGTGTATCGAAGCGGCATAGCGAGTGACAACCTGCCTGATTCTGAGCGCGCCCACGTCTGAACGCAGGGTGCAAGTTTGCGATTAGAGTGTTACATATTATATGCAAATTGAAACGTTAGTGTGCGCGCCCTGCTCTGCTTTTTAGCCGACAGTCAGAATCTGATAGCCTCCCAGTACAATCAGGCTGATAAAAAAGACTTTCCTGAAAGTTGGCAGCGGCATCCGCTGGCGAATTCGCATTCCCAGATTCATACCAATCAGCGCCGGCACCAGCATAATAAGTGATAGCCCTGCCGCAGTGTGCGAATAACTGTGATTGATCCACAATCCGAGCGCCAGAGCCAGCGTGGATACGGTAAATGAAACGCCCATCGCCTGAATCAGAGAATCCCGGGTCAGACTCAAAGCCTGCAGGTATGGCACCGCAGGAACCACAAATACACCGGTGGCGGCAGTAATGAGGCCCGTGATAAGGCCTGTCAGGGGGCCAAGCCAGATCTGAGTAGCAGGCGAAAAATGCACCTGGCGTCCGCTCAAACCCCAGCAGGCGTACAGAATCAGCGCGGCTCCTAATGCCACCGCCGCGGCGGCACCTGAAGGGGCGCCAAACAGGACAGCCCCCGCCAGCGTGCCGACAAAAATGCCCGCCTGCATCAGGCCGATTCTACGCAACAGCGGTGGCAGATCGCGCATCGGTCGCATTTGCCAGATATTGGTCAGCAAAGAAGGTACGATTAGCAGCGCAGCCGCTTGCGCCGGCGGCATGACGACTGCCAGAAGCGCCATCGATATGGTAGGCAGACCAAGTCCCACCACGCCCTTGACAGCACCAGCCAGCAGAAAGACAACCGTGATAATGACGATTGTGCTGAACGCATATCCATCCAGCATGCCGCCCAGGAGTGTATTCATAATTTCATCAACCTTTACTTGAAGTGTGCTAAGCAGACTGTTCGTCAGGATTGGCCTTATGCACATGAAAATGGTTTCAACCGGATAACAGACCGACGTACAGCGCAGTTACTCGTCGATTCATCCTGGAAAACCAACTGCAGAACAGCCCTATTCTAATTCCGCATATGATTGCTGAAAATCAGGAAAATACATCAGGTGCCTATGGAATTTCCTTAAACACAATTGCTATAATCTGCGAATGCGCTTTGACCTGACTGACCTTCGGCTGTTTTTGTCCATCCACGAAACCGGCACCATTACGGCCGCCGCTCGCCGATGCCATATAACAACAGCTTCTGCCAGTGAGCGCATCAAAGGAATGGAAGCGTCGCTGGGGGTCCTGCTGCTGGATCGTCATCACAAAGGCGTGAAGATCACGGCGGCTGGTCGCACTTTTCTTCATCACGCCAGCACGGTTGTGCAGCAAATGGACCGGATGCGGGGTGACTTGAGTCAGTACAGCAGTGGCGTCAGGGGTCACGTCCGCCTGCTTGCCAACACATCTGCCTGCAGCGAATATTTGCCAAAGCTACTTGGTTCATTTTTGCAGCAACATCCTGATATTTCGGTGGATCTGGAAGAACGCATCAGTACCAATATCACAGACCTCATTCGCACCGGTATGGTCGACATCGGACTTATTGCAGACTCCGCCGATATGCAGGGTCTGCAGGTGTTTTCGTTCGGCCCCGACCCGCTGGTTCTGATTACCGCAAGCGAGCATAAGGCGAATATACCGGAAACGGTCAGCCTGGCTGATATCAGCCATATGGAGTTTGCCGGACTGATGGCAGGCAGTGCACTTCATGAGCATATTACTGCGCAAGGACGACAGACAGGTCTGCAGCTGCATTATCGAGTCCGCGTTCGCAGTATTGACGCGGTTTGCAGAATGGTGGGAAATGGCGTGGGAATCGCCATCGTGCCACTGGCCTCAGCACTGCGACACAGGGATTCCCTGAAACTCGAGATTTTTCATTTGCAGGACAGGTGGGCGCAGCGCAACCTGGCGGTCTGTGTGCGTGATGTCGAAGAGTTGCCCGTCTATGTTCGGCAGCTGATGCATCATATTCTTGCTCACGCACCCGGTACAAATATGGAAACACCGGACATTGGCCAGCGCTGATCGGATTCAAAAACTTGACATTTGTTAAGTTGTACCGGAATCAGACCCACTCCTATAATGACAACTGCTCATTGCTTTTTGGGTGAATTCGCCAGCTTTTACAGCTGGCATTTTTTTTGCCCGTCACTTGCAATTAGCCGCAACGCCGCAAATTTTCACTAGGCATCTTCATTTTTTCCTGCGATCGGGTCGTTCTTTCGCCCTTTTTTGCTCTCCTCCGTCGTTTTCGTGTTTTCCCTGTCTCTATTTCTCGGTTCTTCACACTTGTGATTCTGTCGATTATTGTGATCTTTCTGGCCGTTTTTATTCAATATTTTTCCCACTAGCGCCGGCTTCATCAAACCATTTCATATTTACGTATAGAAATTGCAACGCTGTGTGTGTAAAGCAACAAATAGTGGTTTTCACGGAATGCATGAACTTGTAATCAAAATGTAAACTAGACCTATATTAAATGGAGGTCGGCCATGAATTCTGCATACCAACAAATCCATATCGGTCTGATTCGCAAGGCGGTCAACAAATACAAAATCGCCCGCTCCTGTGGACAAAAGAACGTTGCCAAGGGATACAAGCTACAGGTTCGTGACCTGATTCGTACTTTCCGGGCCAGCGTATAACATTTTCTGAAATCACTCAGACTGGCATCTAACGACCCGCGTTCTCGTACCGGATCGACTTTGCAGAGTTCTGCTCCCCTGGCCACGCCGCTACGCATTTTCTTTTTCTCTCTTCTCGCGTCTGACAATACCCTCTCTTCGTCGCCACTTTCAGGTGTTCTGCTCTCACCGAGAGCCACATTCACTTTCAAATCAATACGCACCCCTGGCATCATGCCGAGAATACGCCACGAACCCACTCCCGCCTTTGCATGACACACGTGATCGCCATGGCAGTACGTCGTTTTCGATGCCATACTACATACCGTTGACTGAAAATTGCCAGACCAACGAAATCAATAAAATTACAATTGAAAAAAATCACAAATGAGGCGATATGGAAACATTTCACGAACGAGTTCACAGCAGCTTCGACAAGCAGGGTTTGATGCAGACACTGGGGGCAAAACTATCGTACGTTACTGACGGCGAAGTGCAGATCATTCTTCCGTTCTCACCGCATCTTTCGCAACAGCATGGTTACCTGCATGCAGGTGCAATAACCAGTATCGTTGACAGTGCCTGCGGCTATGCTGCGCTGACTCGTGCACCGGAAGGATATGAAGTGGTAACGGCTGAATTCAAAATCAATTTGATGAGACCGGCTATAGGTGATGGTTTCATTGCCATAGGTAAAGTGCAAAACGCGGGAAGGATGCTGAGCATTTGTACCGGGGAAGTTCGCAAGCTGGAAAAAGACGGAACGCAAGGCAAGGCAATTGCATTGATCCAGGCCACAATTGTGAATGTGAAGAGCGAAATCTAAGTTTCTCGGTCCGAGTGCCTCCACCTGTCGACATCTTGCCTCACGCCAGGTGCCGACATCATGCGCAGAAGTTGTTTTTTGTGAACATGCGGGAAGCAAACTAAAGTCGTTTTTACAAATCAGAAAAGCCTGCCCTTGGCGTGTAACGCGGAATCGGGCATTGTTTCAAATACAAACGGACGTTTACATGGGTGCAAAAGGTCGGATGTTATAAAAAAATGAACGAGCAGACAGCGCCATCCGGATTGATTCCCTTCGCATGATTTTTTGTTATCAAGTCAGGAACGCTGCCTGGATTTCATAAAAGGACCATCAATGAACATGAAACTCACAACACTGTCTGGACTGGTAATTTGCTGCGCAGGACTGACCGCATGCTCCACTTCTGGTGAAATTGGCAACGACCTTTCCCAGCAAACCGTCGAATACAGTTGCGGTCGTGACAGCACTCAGCCGCTAAGTGTGCAGTACACGTTCCAGGCTGACGAGCCTCAGACTGCCCGCGTTGTATATTCCAACCAGGCAGTTGAACTGACACGCGCCACGACGAGCAATTCCGATCTGGTGGGCAACACCTTCCGAGGAAATGGCTACACGTGGACGACAGAGAAATTCACACGTGAAAACGTAGACTCTGCCAACGGCAAGATGTTGACACAGGAAGTGCAACAGCGCTCCGGTACCGGCCAGCCTTCCATGGTTAGCAACATTGTCGTCAGAGACTGCAAGGTCGG
>JBEBTQ010000283.1:0-4901 GCA_040393685.1 Advenella kashmirensis
AGGGACGAGGCGTCGCAGAATTACCAACAGTGAGACATCAACGATCGTCAATGTCAACATGTACCCCGTGCTCACCTCGATATTGACAAGTTTGGCCAAAAGCGTCAGCGGCAAAAAAACCAGCCACATGACGTAGCCATACGGAAATGCCTCGGCACCGCCTGCTGCGGAGAGCCACAGTTGCCAAGGATCCAGATTCCATTGTGAGATGCTGGAGGACAGGAATGGCGCATACCATTCAGTCACCGGTCGCGGTGCCACCAAGGCCACCGCGGCAAGCCTCAATACCAATCCAAGCAGAAAAAGTGGATGGAGAAATAACGTCTTCATTGTTTGGCGAATGCGATTTTCCAAAGATCTGGACGTTTGGTGCAAACGGCTTGTGCGGCAATGCCTCTTTCCGTTAACAGAACAGCATAAGCCGGGATCTCGGTCTCAGCATCGCGCCCTTGCAACTCTGGTGAAACGATGCAGAGCCGGAACCCGGCGTCCTGCAGTTTTTTTGCATCGTCGCCAGAGAGCGGAAACTTTGTGAAGCAATCCACCCAGACCCAATCGACCTTCCCAGCCAAACTGAGCGCCGTATCGATGGATTCAAATTCAGAAACACGAACCGCACAGCGTCGCTCGCCCGCCTTTGCCCACTTCACCAAGAAGGGAAACGACTGATCGAGAAAAAAGAAATCGTCGATCCCATGGTCCCGCATTACAGAGATAAGTCGCGCTTCAAGTCCCTCTTCTTTGACGTTGAGAATCAGGGTCTTGTGACGATAAGCAGCAATCCACTTCAGAAAATCCGCACCGGGCACGAGTGCGTCATGGTGAATTATGAGCTGGTCACCGCGGCAACGAATATCTACCTCGACACCATACTCAGTTGGAGTCGAATTCAACTCTTGTAAGGCATTGCGACGATGCGCGATTAGAATCATAGCTTTCTCGATTTTTTCAGCTGCAAACTGAAGGTAACGGTTCGCTTAATGAACTTCATTTTTGCCGCCCAATTTATATTCCAATGAGACACCCCATGAGCTCGCTCACCGAATTTCACTGGAAATCGATATATTGGCATGCCGTGAACTTTGGCGGTATAAAACGCGAACAAGTCCAATGAAAAATCGTGGGGAGGCTGCTGCCAAGTTGCGAAGAAACTACGGTGAAACATATTGGGTTGTGCATTTATGTCCCACAGGCGAGTCCGCAGCAGCATGGTTTCAAATATGCTCATCCCAACGGTAAAGACCACGTCGGCAATGGGCCGGCCATAGCGGCTTCCCTTCACAAATATATCCTGACCGTGGAGCTCAAATAAGGCTAGACCACGCAATACATCGCACGGATCCGTCTGCATATCGGCATGCGTCCAGGCTAAGATTTCACCCTGAGCTGCGTGCAGCCCTTGCAGGATTCCGTACCCATATCCCTGGTTCTTCTCCACTCTTACACTACGGCAACCAGGATACGAAGGCAGCAATGACTCCAAGACCCTTGCACTGTCATCCGTTGACCCGTTGTCTACCAATATCACTTCAATATCGGAGTGCAAGGTCAACACCTTACAACGTTCCAACAGCAGCGGCATATTGGCCGCCTCGTTATAGCAAGGAATTACGAGAGAGAGCTTCATTTGAATTTGCCGCGAAACGGAGTACGAAACACAAAGAACTTCATGCCAATGAAGTTCAGCGCCGCCGAAACGCCCGTAGCGATGACAAAGGCAACTTGGACGGCGTGCGGGTTGGGAGTCATATGCGCAAGTGTGACACTGTTGATAATCACGTTCGCGCCCAAGGTCATTGAATAGAGCAGGATGAACCTCCACCAACTGCCTTTTGAAGACTCAACGTGGTTGAATGTCCAAAATTGATTTGCGATGTATGCAAATACAGTACCCGCGACAAACCCTATGCCTTTGGCAGCACCTAAGGGCAGTGGGCTCCAAACGAGAAGCGCGCGGTAGGTCAAAAAGTCAACCACCACAGTCAAACATCCCACTAACAAAAATACTGGCAGCTCTTTTTTGATCATGAATTTGGGCCTGGCAGCGCAGGCACCATGTTTTTATATTTCTCTTCAAGGGCCGCCAACTGAGCCCGAGCAACCCGGCGATCATCCACCAGCCGATATGGATGAGAGCTCCATTTGTGGAAACACGACTGCCAATATTCGAAGGTACGCAAATCGTTCGGGGTACCCCAGGATAGCAAGCTATCCACCACGAACATGCGGCAGTTCAGCCCTAGGTCGATCGCATCATTGATTGCCGAATCCAGATAGAATTCGCCGTTTATTCGGCCATTCCTTGCTTGCAGGCGTGCAACCACTGCCTGAAGATCCTCGGCTCTCCGAAATGTAAAATTCCCGATGACGATGGGATCCTTATCGGGTGACTCCAGGGGCTGTTTCACGGATATTGCCCGAATACATCCATCCAATTCGTCAATCCATCCGAACATCTGAGGATGGCGGACGGCATTTGCGTGCCCTCTTGCCGCCCAGACAACCACATCGGTCCGGGGATCTGACATGCACTGCTCTAGCGCACGAGCGTCATAAAGCACACCGTTATCGCACGCAGCGATAGTGATGGGTCCTTGGACATCTGCCACGGCCTCCAAAAGCGCGTCCACACCGATCTGGGCAGTGCAAGCCTGTCCTTCAGTAATCCCTTCCAACATGCAGATTATTCCGTCAGGGTATTCCGCCAACAATTCTCTTGCGATCCCTGTGTGGCCTGGCATATCCCGTCGCAGCACGAATACCTGATGCACAGACGGTGGCAGGTCATTTGCTGCCTGCAGAACCATCGCCTTTCCGGACACTGGTATAAGCGGCTTGGTTTCTACATAGCCCTCGTCGGAAAATCGCTTGCCCATTCCAGCCATAGGCATCACAACACTGCCAATTGGGATCATAGGCTCGGGAGCCGGCGCAACTAGCGTGCGAAAAGCAGCCGACCAATTCTTATATTCCGCGACATCCTGCGGGGTACCCCATTGCATGAAATGCTGAAGCGGATAAACGGCAATCTGCAATGAGCGATCCAGCAATGGCTTATAAGCCAAACTCACATAAAACTCTCCATTTACGTCGAGCTTCGCATCCATCGTTTCCTTGAATGCCTGCTTCATCAGCGCCCCACTGCGGAAATAATACGTTCCGCTGGACGCGTACTCATTCATGCGGTCTTGCGTGTAGGGCTGTTTCTCCTGGATGTCCAAAACCCAGCCATTTCTTTCACGCATATAGGCGTAGTTGGTGCTACCGAGCGTATGGGGATGGAACCCTTTATATGCAGGAACTATCCCATCGCAGCCTGTCTCATTCGCGAACTGGAGAAAGTTATGCCAATCCCAGTAGCACGTGAAATCACAATAATTCACAACCACTGGCAAGCCGTCGTCTATCAGTTCTGCAACTTGCCGAACCGCATGTATAGGACCCAACTTATGGGAAGGAATTCCGACGATACGACCTGTGGGGCAATAAGCCTTGAGTGTCGCCTCCATCGCATATTCCGAGTTGTCGAGGTGTTCCTGGTTGCAGATGAATAGGAAATCCGTCTCGCCAGGGAACATGTCAATGACATGAGCGACTATTGGCTTTCCATCGATCGGGATCAGAGGTTTGGGGAGCGAATAGCCTGCACGACGAAATCGTTCACCGAAACCGGACATGGGGATCACAATCTGCACGAAACACTCACTCTGGACTTTGGAGGAAGGGAGGCGGGGCACTGAAGGCTTTGACGCAGCGCGCCGCGAAGCACCGAAGCGCACAATTTTAGTGGAGAAGTGCTTGGACCGCCACGCGCCTTTCGCCTCCGGCATATCGAAGAAAGACCGATGCCGCAAGCCCCGCCGCCAGGCCCACGCCAACGTGGTGGCAAAGTCTCAAGGCGGGGCCTTCTTGATTTTTTCTTCTGAATCCTCAGCGTCCCAGCCACGCCAGGGCGGGGGGCGCGCCTTCAGACGCGGCGGTACGACCCACGACCACAGGAGCTTGGATCAGAATCTCGGCGGAGGCGATCTGCTCCATTGAAATTGGTACCGCGGCGTTCAGCATGAGAAAGGCACCGGCGGCAGACATGCGAGTCGAGCCAATCAATTCCCTGGAAGTTCCGTCCTTCAATATCAGAAGCACGCGGCCTGATACGACCTCCATTTCAGGAACCATTGGCTTAACCGCAAGGCCAATCGCTTGAACACTACGACCCGGAAGGTCAGGCACGGGAAGCTGAAGTTTGACACTACCCATTGCGTCCTGCGCGGCCGGAAAATTGAGAGGAGTCCCCCACGACAAACCAGAGCTCAATACGGTGCATCCTCGCTCAAAATACCACCCTAGAGGATTAATCGGAACGCAAACCGGCGCACCGCTTTGGATCAAGGGACCCATCGATTTCCAATACGACACGTTGAGCGCTGGAAATACTGGTTGCTGATTCAGACGCCCTGCCTGATCAACCCACCCCACCACAGCAAACCACCCAGTAAACAAGATGACCGCGAACCGGCTGCGGTTTGCGGTCAGTATAGTCGCGTCGGCTTGCAGAATATTCATAGACAAACCGGCGATGATCAGTATTGCACCGGAAACCGCGACAATCACATGCCGATATATACCTGGTCCAGGTAACTGATTCATGCTGGACGTCCAGCTGTCACTGAGCGCCACGGCGTTGATCAACATGTTAAAAACAATTGCCAAACCGCCTATAACTATCAACGAATTTGAGGGCCTTTTTCTAAAAACTCCGACCAAGATCAAGATTATTGCCAGCAAAGCGCCCATCAAAATAAGGCCGTAAGCCCCGATAGGAATGAATGGCCCTGCCAAATAATTGCTTAAATAACCGAGCGCATACTTCAGACCAGCATACACCCGATCACCGAGACTTG
>JBEBTQ010000284.1:0-4864 GCA_040393685.1 Advenella kashmirensis
AGAGGCAGACTACGAATTTCATATGGCAATCGCTGATGCAACGAACAATCCGCGCTTCAGGATGTTTCTTGAGCATTTTGGATACCGCATGATTCCTCGCTCCAAGCTGCGAGCAGTCAGCGGTGGTGTGGACTTGCCAAGCAGAGATCCTGACATTCTGACTGAACATCAGGCCATTGCAGATGCCATATTTGAAGGCAATGTGGAACGGGCGCGCGACAGTATGTTTCAACATTTGCAGTCGGGATTACAACGGTACAAGGCAATTGCGCGAAGTTTAAGCAATCTGGATTAATTATCCGGATGGTCCGGCGCTACCGATCACCAGTCACCCGCCACCTGCCTCCTCCTCCCTCCTCCCTCCTCCCTCCTCCCTCCTGCCTCCTGCCTCCTGCCTCCTGCCTCCTGCCTCCTGTCACTAGCCAACAGTCCCCTGTCGCCTGTCGCAACAATCAGCAACCAGCAACCAGCAATTTATTATTCGCTATATCACAAGCGACATATTGACACAGCCCGTAAATTCATCATATGATTTTATATTATTCATATGACCAATTTAAAAAGGGGTTAAATCAGTGTCTCCGCAGGAACTCAAAACACGCATTTCTTCCGGCTTACTATCGTTTCCGGTGACTCACTTCAATGATGATTTGAGTTTGAATTTATCCAGCTATCAGTCACATGTGGAATGGCTATCGGGCTACGATGCAGCGGGGCTGTTTGCCGCAGGAGGCACAGGCGAATTATTTTCACTGACGCCGGAAGAAATTGCTCAAACGACAAAAGCGGCAAAAGAAGCCGCTGGTGCAACGCCCATTATTGCGGGTTGTGGCTACGGAACTGAACTGGCTAAAGACATAGCCCGGCGTGCCGAGAAGGCGGGTGCAGATGGTCTGCTTCTGCTGCCTCACTACCTGATGAACGTCCCGCAGGAAGGCATTTATGAACACATCAAAGCCGTATGCGATTCCACCGGTCTTGGCGTAATCATCTATAACCGCGCCAATTCGGTCGCACAGGCAGATACCGTCGCCCGTCTCGCGGACGTTTGCCCCAACCTGATCGGCTTCAAGGACGGCACAGGCAAAACGGATCTGGTCCGTCATATCACATCTACACTTCGTGATCGACTTTGCTATATCGGCGGCATGCCCACGCACGAACTGTTTGCACAAGGGTTCAATGGCATTGGAATTACCACCTACTCTTCTGCTGTTTTCAACTTCGTTCCCGGAATGGCTCTGCGTTTCTACAATGCACTTCGCGCCGGCGACAGCGCCACAATGGACACCATACTCGAGCGTTTCTTTTATCCATTTGTGCAGATCCGTGACCGTCAGGCCGGCTACCCGGTATCTGCCATCAAGGCGGGCGTCCAGGCAATTGGCCGTACACCCGGCCCAGTACGTCCTCCGCTGACAAACCTGACGGAAGAAGAAAGAGAAATGCTCAAATCCCTGATTGAGAGCGTCAGCGATTTGCAGTAATACAGGCCTTTCGGGAACCCGGTTGACACAACCCGTTCCCGACAAGCCTCTCCCTGGATATCCCGCAATCCCATTGCGCGCCTTACCTCAATCTCACTTCGGAAACATTTATGACTCAGACACAACCCACCGGCGAAATGCTCATCGGCTCAAACGCAGTACGGGGCTCATCCGGTACTATGCTTGCATTCAACCCAGGCACCAATAGCGACATTCCTGAACCGGTATTTGGTCTGGGCGGCGCAAATGAAGTCGATCGTGCAGCGGAACTGGCTGCGGCTGCTTTTGATCCATACCGCAACCTTCCCTTCTCATTAAGGGCACAGTTTCTGGAAACCATCGCCGGGAATATTATGTCTCTTGGAGATACACTGATCGAGCGCGCGCATGCTGAAACCGGATTGCCCATCGCTCGCCTGCAAGGTGAGCGTGGCCGTACGATTGGACAGCTCAAACTATTCGCTCAGGTGATCCGCGATGGCGCGTTTCTTTCAGCCAGCATTGACCCCGCTCAGCCCGGTCGCGAACCATTACCCCGTGCTGATCTGCGTCTGTGCAAAATTCCACTGGGCCCGGTAGCAGTATTCGGCGCAAGTAACTTTCCCTTCGCATTCTCTGTCGCAGGCGGTGATACCGCTTCTGCCCTGGCCGCTGGTGCGCCTGTCATCGTCAAAGCACATAGCGCACATCTGGGAACGTCAGAACTGGTGGGACGTGCGATTCAAAAAGCAGTTAAAGATCTGGAACTCCCTGAAGGCGTATTCTCGCTGCTGATCGGCAGAGGCCGTGACGTCGGTGAAAAACTGGTAGCTCACCCTGCCATCAAAGCTGTCGGCTTCACTGGCTCCCGCCAGGGCGGCCTTGCGCTCACGGCGATAGCCAACAAGCGCCCGGAACCCATTCCCGTCTACGCCGAAATGAGCAGCATCAACCCGGTGTACCTGCTGCCATCAGCCCTGCAAGCTCGTGGGCAACAGATTGCCAAAGATTTCGTCGACTCCCTTAATCTTGGGGCGGGACAATTTTGTACCAATCCAGGACTGGTTTTCGCACAGGAAGGCGCTGACCTGGATGCCTTCGTAACTGCGGCCGGAACCGCAATTGCCGAAAAATCTGCACAAACAATGCTGACTCCTGGCATTTACGAAGCCTATACGCGTGGCACTGCCGACGTTGAATCGGTAGGTAGCGTTAAAAAGGTCGGCTCTGGCGGTGCTACAAACGATGCCCCCAATGGCACACAGGCCGCTATATATATGACTACTGCGGATGAATTCCTGCAAAATCCAGCGCTGCACGCAGAAATGTTCGGTCCCGCTTCTATCATCGTATCGATAAGTGATGAAGCGCAGTTTCTGTCAATCACAGAAACATTGGAAGGGCAATTGACGGCAACTCTTCAGATGGATGAAGCAGATTACAAACTTGCCGCAAACCTGCTGCCCGTTCTGGAACGCAAGGCCGGTCGTATTCTGGCTAACGGATTCCCTACGGGCGTAGAGGTTTGCCATGCGATGGTCCACGGCGGGCCCTTCCCATCCAGTTCAAATTCGATGTTCACCTCGGTAGGTGCAACTGCCATCGATCGTTTCCTGCGTCCGGTCTGCTATCAGGACATTCCTGAAGCGCTGCTGCCCGACGCTGTCAAAGAAGCGAACCCACTAAAGATTCACCGCAAGGTAAATGGGGTTATGGGGGCGAATTAACATATCGTATTTAATTTCGCTCGCAACCAAACCCTTGCCTCCGAGAGGAGCAAGGGTTTTTGTACATACACTGAACAACCAGCTGACCCTAACGAAACTCCCCGGCCAAACCTTCCGCCCCGCGCGCCAACAGTGCCACATCCATTCCCACAGCAGTAAACAGGGAGCCGCATTCGATATATCTGTGGGCCAGCTTTCTATCCAGGGTAAGAATGCCGGGTGCCTTGCCTAGCGCCCTTACCTGCCGGATGGCATCCTCAATGGAGCTTTGCACCTCATGGTGTCCGGGATCGCCCAGATGCCCCAGACTTGCCGACAGATCTGAAGGGCCGATAAATACACCATCAATACCATCCACTTTCGCGATAGCTTCCAGGTTATCCAGTCCTTCCTGCGTTTCCACCTGCACCAGCAGGCACAGTTCATTCTCGCAATCGTGCATATAATTCTTATGCCTGCCAAAATCGCTGGCGCGCATCGTCCCGCCCACGCCGCGTATTCCTCGCGGCGGATAACGCATACCGGCAACCGCCATCGCAGCCTCTTCCTCATTCTGAACATAGGGGATCAATAGCGTTTGCGCACCGATATCCAGAAATCGCTTTTGCTGCACCGTGTCCTTCCATGATGGTCTGACGGCGGCCGATACCGGATATGGCGCCACCGCCTGCAATTGCGCGAGCACGCCAGAGACTTCGTTAGGAGAATGTTCTGTGTCCAGCAGGAGCCAGTCAAAACCTGCCCCGGCTACAATTTCGGCACTATAGGCATTGCATAACGAAACCCAAAGTCCAAGTTGATGTTGTCCTGCGGCAATGGCGTGTTTGAATGTGTTCTTTCGCATGACGATCGTAATTCCTTTTTTGTTCAGCCGAAGCTGACGGAGATGCCGCCCAACGTGCCGAAATCTGCGTGGATGACGTCGCCTTTTGCCACGGGAACAGTACGCGTGAACGAACCAGCCAGCACCACATGCCCTTTTTCCAGTACGCCGCCGAATTCAGCGATTTTGTTCGCGAGCCAGACAACTCCCATTCCCGGGTGTCCAAGTACAGCTGCGGATACGCCAGACTCTTCAATCGTGCCATTTTTATATAGCAGGGCACTGGCCCAGCGCAGATCAATATCCATGGGTCGCACGACCCGGCCACCCAGTATTACAGCAGCAGAAGCGGCATTGTCTGCGATGTTGTCAACGATCCGTCGCGGATATTTCGTGCGTCCGTCCACCAGTTCCAGTGCAGGCTGCACATAATCAGTCGCGTCCAGAACATCAAACAGCGAAACATTCGGACCTTTGATGTCTTTTCCAAGAATGAAGGCCAGTTCCACTTCCACTCGGGGAACGATGAAACGATCAGATGGAAGACAATCACCATCGTAATAAAACATGTTATCCAGCAAATGACCATAATCAGGCTCGTCGATGCCAAGCGTCGATTGCATCGCCTTGGACGTCAGCCCGATTTTATGTCCCCGAAGGGTCGCCCCTTTGGCAATCTTTTCAGCGATAACCAGCTTCTGAATTTCATAGGCATCCGCAATGCTCAGACCCGGAAAGGTCTCGTCAAGTTGCGTTGTGGGCGTTGCGCTTGCTTCTGCCTCCAGCAATAGTCGCATTGCCTTTTTGTGTTTCTGTTTGCTCAGCATGATTTACCCATTTTTAACCGT
>JBEBTQ010000285.1:0-4847 GCA_040393685.1 Advenella kashmirensis
GCACATATTGTTGTAGGAACGCCCGGCCGAGTGTTGGATTTGGTCGACCGTGATGTGCTCAGACTCTCTGCCGTCAAAGTTCTGGTGCTGGACGAAGCCGACCGCATGATCGACATGGGCTTTTACGAAGACATCAGTGCCATTACTCAGGCCTGCCCCTTGAAGCGGCAGAGTCTGCTGTTTTCGGCCACGTTCCCGCCCGCCATCCTCAAGGCCAGTGAAGGGTTTCTGATGAACCCGGTCCATGTGCGTGTGGACGAAAAACCCGACCATCCCGAAACGGAAGCCTTGTTTGTTTCCACAGAAGACGAAGACCGGTTTGAAACAACCGCGAGACTTCTTGAGTCCTATCGCCCCGTCTCCACCCTTGCCTTCTGCAATACCAAGGCGCAGTGCGAAGCGCTGACCGAGTCTCTGCTTCAGCGCGGCATCGAGGCACGCACCCTGCATGGCGATATGGAACAGCGTGATCGAGAAGATGTGCTGGTGGATTTTATCGGCCAGAGCTGTTCTGTGCTGGTAGCCACAGACGTAGCCGCGCGAGGATTGGACATCGCAACCCTGGATGCGGTCATCAACGTGGATATGTCGCCGAATGCCGAGACGCATATTCATCGCGTGGGCCGTACGGGACGGGTGCCCGGACGCAAGGGCCTGGCACTCACGCTGTGTACCCCTCAGGAAAAATTCCGTGCCGACAGAATTGAACAGGCCCTGGGCGCGCCCCTGGCATGGCTGGACATGTCCACTCTGCCGCGCCGCAAGGGAGCTTTCGCGCCTCCGATGCGAACCATCTGTCTGCGTGGCGGCAAGAAAGATAAGCTGCGCGCAGGCGACCTGCTGGGTGCGCTGACCAAGGATCTGGGCCTGAAGGCAGACCAGGTAGGCAAAATCAGCCTTTTTGATTTTGTCGCTTTCGTTGCCATTGAGCGTGGCATCGCCGAAGACACGCTGCAGCGTCTGAGCCAGCGGACCATCAAGGGCAAATCATTCAAAATGCGATTTTTGAGCTGACCGCCAGCGCCGCGGCATTCCGGGAATCCGGCAATGCCTGACGGTTCGCTGGCGAATCGGCGGCGCAGCCTCCCTTGGCAAATTTATGGATCGCCCACAGTTTACGTGCCATGTGTGGTTTGTGCCACCGCCTTTTCCCATAACGCCTTGCGGCTGTCGGCCTCGTCGCTGCTCATGCTCGGCTCAAAGGTCTTGTCCACCTGCCATAGCGCTTCAATCTCAGCCAGATCCGACCAGACACCACATTGCAATCCGGCCAGATAGGCCGCGCCCAGTGCCGTGGTCTCTACGACTTTTGGACGAATCACAGAGATTCCCAGCAGATCTGCCTGAAACTGCATCAGCGCATCGTTCACACTTGCGCCCCCGTCCACTCTGAGCTCATGCAGTCCTACGCCATCGCGGGCCATAGCAGACAACAGTGCGGCACTCTGATAGGCAATGCTCTCGACGGCGGCGCGCGCAACATGCGCAGCTGTGGTTGCACGCGTCAGACCCGTCAGCGTTCCGCGGGCATCGGCGTTCCAGTAAGGCGCGCCCAGGCCAGTGAAGGCAGGCACGAACATGACGCCGCCACTATCCGGCACTGATTCGGCAAGCGCCTGTACCTCACTGCTGGTTTTGATAATACCCAGCCCGTCCCGCAACCACTGCACAGCTGCACCGGCCACAAAAACGCTGCCTTCCAGCGCGAATTCCGGCTCACCCTGTCCGTATTGCGCAACGCGCGTAGTAAGTAGGCCGTTATCGGAAGGTGTATAGCGTGTACCCGTGTGAAGCAAAGCGAAGCAGCCGGTGCCATAGGTATTTTTCGCCATGCCGGGACGCGTGCAAGCCTGACCAAACAGCGCACTGTGCTGGTCACCCGCCACACCGCAAATTGGCAGCGCATGACCCAGTAAATCGGCTTTGAGGTCGCCGTAATGAGCACTGGAAGGCCGCACTTCTGGCAGCAGGCTCTCGGGTATCCCGAAAAGATCCAGCAACTGCGCATCCCACTGACTCGTACGTACATTCCACAGCATGGTGCGCGACGCATTGGTCACATCCGTCGCATGTACCCGCCCGCCAGTCAGTTGCCAGATCAGCCAGGCATCAATGGTGCCAAAAGCCAGCTCTCCTTTCTCGGCGCGAGCGCGTGCCTGCGGCAGATTTTCCAGCATCCAGACCAGCTTGGTGGCAGAAAAATACGCATCCAGCCGCAGGCCGGTTTTCTCCAGAATGATATGCTCATGACCCTGCTCGCGCAGCTGGCGACATAGCGGTTCACCGCGCCGGTCCTGCCAGACGATAGCCGGCCCCAGGGGTTCGCCCGTTTTACGGTCCCACAATACAGACGTTTCACGCTGATTGGTAATGCCAATGGCGCGAACCTGTTCGATGGGGACCTGGCTCTCACGCATAACAGTCTGCATGGTCTCGAACTGACTGCGCCAGATTTCGTTTGCATCGTGCTCAACCCAGCCCGAACGGGGATAATGTTGGGTGAATTCCTGCTGCGCCACGCCTGCGATGTGACCATTACGATCAAACAGAATGCTGCGGGAACTTGATGTCCCCTGGTCCAGTGCCAGCAAATACTCCATACCTGACTCTCCGAAATTGGGATCGGAAAAAACGCCCCACCTTAAAAATGAGAATCGCGTTTTTTTCAATCGACTTTATTTCGACACAGTATAGCTTTTATCCCGGTAAACACTGAAGGGCCAGAGGGCATGTGCGCGAGCCAGTTCTACCAGCGCCCGATCTTCGGACATGGGCTCAAAGGATTCGGGGGCGGTATAGCGAAATTGCTGGGGATCCAGATGAGGCTCCAGCACGGTCAGCTGATCGCCCCGCAGATAGCCGTAGCGGTCACCGTATTGCATGATGGCGCGATCCGGCGTCTGCCGAGTCAGATCCTGACCAATCATGGGATGTTCACAACCGGCACCGGCCAGCGCCAGCAAGGTCGGTGGCAGGTCAATCTGGCTGATCAGACGGTCGTCAAGCCGCGGCGTGATGCGTCCACCCAGAATGACCGCCGGAATGTGGAAATGTTTGAGTGGAATCAGTTCCGCGCCAAAGACTCGTGAATCGTGGTCAGCAACAACCAGGAAAACCGTGTTGTCCCAGTACTCGCGTTTTTTCGCGGTTTCAAAAAAACTTCCCAGCGCATAATCGGCGTAGCGCACCGTATTTTCCACGGTTGCACGGTCACCGGTCACTTCAATGCGTCCTTCCGGATATTCCCAGGGTGAGTGATTGCTCACGCTGAAAGCTAGTGTGAGCGTGGACTTGCCTTGCGCGTGATCCTGCTGCAGCAGGCGATCCAGCTGATTGAACATGTCTTCGTCGCTATAACCCCAGGTTCCCAGAAACGCGGGATTCTGAAACTGCGGCCCGTCGATCACTTCGCGAAAACCGTTACCCAGAAAAAAGCCCTTCATATTATCGAAGTGCGCTTCGCCACCGTACAAAAAGCGAGAGTGGTAACCGTGCTGTGCTCCCAGCGCGTCGGCAATGGTAAAAAACCCGCTCTGCGCGCCCGGCAGCTTGAACACCGATTGTGTAATGGTGGGCGGAAAGCCAGCAGACAGAGCTTCCAGTCCGCGTACGGAACGTGTACCCGTGGCATAAGCCCGAGTGAATCCCCACCCTTCTTGGTAGAGCGCGTCCAGATGCGGTGTCAGCGAACGACCGCCAAGGGTCTGAACATACTGAGCACCCAGGCTTTCTTCGACAATCAGAACGATATTCAGTGGCTTGCCCGCAGGCTCCGGCACGATCTGATGATGCCTGGTGGCGGCCCCTTTGTCTGCCACCGATGCGACCGGAATGCCTGCTGTTTCGCACACGATCCGGTTCATCTGTTCTGCCGGCATCTTGCCGTAGACGTCTTCTGCCGACATCTCGTACTTCATGGCATAGATTGCGTAGAACAGACTGTAAATGGAATTGAGTGCCAGGCTGTTGACCATGCCATCGCCGGCAAAAGCCACGGTCGATGGGTTGATGGGCCGCTTTTTCAGCGTGCCGCGAATCATCAGAAAGGCAAGCGCGGCATAAGCCAGGGATTCAAGCGGGCGCGACCACAAGGGGGCCAGGGTTGTAGGGGTAAAACCAGTGAAGAGATGGAATGCCAGGGCAATCATGCCTGCAAAGACCAGCAGGCCCAGTGCGAGCACCTTTTTGTAGCCCCGCCACAACATGCCGGACACTTCCTTGGGGTGCTTCAGATATTCAACGAAAAGTCGGTTGGGGCGCGTATCGTATTCGTCAATGAACTGCGGCGTGCAGATTTCCATGAACACGCTGGCCAGCCACCAGGCGGCAAACCAGAAGGCCAGTACGCTCACAAACCATTGCTGGTCTGATAACCAAGGGATAAGAACCGCCGGCAATGCAGCATAGGTGGCAATCTGGTTCAGGTCAATGCGCAGCCCACCCAGGAAGACACGTCCGAATCCTTTTGCATCACTGACTCGCTTGCGTTGCCATAACACCAGAAAAAACCGGCTCAGAAAATAGACAAGAAACAGTGCTAGAACAAACGTAAGCAGTTGAAATCGCAAAATAAATCCAGGATTGACGGGAAGCAGTGGAGTATACGCAACTCTACTGGTACAAGCGTAAAATTTTTGTAAAATTTTTCGATTTCTGTGACGCTTTACTTGATTATTCGGGCTATGTATATTCCGCCTGTCTGTTTTGTAGCGAAATATTTGTAGCCAAATATTCAGTTTCCGTCTTTACCAACTATTTGATTTCCTGCACTTACCCGGTTTCTGGCTCTGCCGGTCTTCGTGGCCGCCCCCGCTTGCCCTGCGCAGGGCGTCGGCTGGCGGTGGCTG
>JBEBTQ010000286.1:0-4845 GCA_040393685.1 Advenella kashmirensis
AGCATTGATGCCTTAATGTTTATATTTATTTTGAAATATAAAGAGAAATGACGAAAATCATTTTGTCAAATTCTTTGTATAAAAATAAACGGCCAGTCGGTCAATTTCATCTGTCGTCAGGCCGCGGGCATGTTGCGTCATGACGTCGTGGTCCATCTTGCTATTGCGAAAATCCATCATGCGCGACCGAAACTGTGCAGCAGGCATGCCGGCCAGATTGGGTCTGCCTGACACGCTGACCCCGTTCGTACCATGACAGGCCGCACAGGACGCGGCCAGGACCCGGATATGCAAATCAGATGGCGAGGTCTGCGCCATTGCCGAAGTGGTACCCAATAGCAATGCAAGAACCCATAAACGCGTGGAGGTCGCTGTCCTGGTCATCATTCTCAGCCCTATTGCCATTCCATTTTTGGAAACAGCAGATTCACATTACGCGGGTTGATGATATCGAACAATTGCCACTTGCCCTTCTCCTGTGCGGCCGCGTGCTGCATCACTTCGCTCATGTCCTGCCCCTTTTTGATGCCGTCTGCAATATCCGATTGCAAGGTCTGCAAATAGCGTCGTTGCGCATCCCAGGCCGCGGCCTGATCTTTCGGACTGGGGCCATGCCCTGGCACCAGCAGCGCCACCGGCTTCTGTTTGAGTGTGTCGATTGCCTGGATCCAGCCTTTGATATCACCATCAACGGAGGGCGTGCGTTCCGTGAATAGCAGATCACCGGTCCAAAGCGTATCTGTCTTTTCATCAAGTACCGTCAGATCGGTGGTGCTGTGTGCGGGCGGCCAGCTTTGCAGCAGCAGAGTTCGGTTGCCCAGGTCCAGCCGTTGCGGTTCAGATATTTTAATGGTTGGCATGACAATCGAATTCTTGCCACCATCGGCGCGCGCAGGCGCTTCGCGTAAATACGTGTCCTGGCTTTCATACATGGCTGCCGCCAGTTGAGCATGGCCCACAAACTGAGTATGGGCATTCACAAATGCCGCATTCCCCAGAATATGATCAGGATGAACGTGGGTATTGATGACATAGCGAATCGGCAAAGGCGTAACCTGTGCCACCGCCTGCGCCAGCGACATGCCAATGTCAAAGGAGCCACCCGTATCGATCACCGCCACCGCTTCGTCTCCAACCACGAATCCGATATTGGCAATATCACCCTTGTAATCCGCGTCATCAAAATCCTGGTGCGCCCCCTGATGTACATAAACACCCGGGGCCACTTCGTGCATGGGCAGCGGTTCCGCAGCGGCCAGGCCGCAGACCATTGTCAACGCACATGACAAGACGTACCGAAAAATGCCGGAGCGCATCATTGCACGGTCACTTCGGTTTCATGACTAAAGCGTTTGCCCTCGTTGTCCTCTGCAGATACGGTTAGTTTCCCGCTTTTATCGGGTACAAAGTAAAAGCGAAAATTCGGGTCTTCGCTAATACCAATATAGGTGTCCGCCTGCATGACTGGTTTATCGTTAAAGCGAACATCTATCTTGTTAATGAAATAGGCTGGGCGAAAACCCTGGCTCATCAGGTCACGCTGCAAGCCGGTATTCATGGGATGGCGTATCATCAAGCGCCCCTGCACCGGCTTGCCGGCCAGAACGGGATCAACGGCAGCCAGCTTCATTTGTCCGGCCGTTTTTCTGGCAGCGTCAGCATCGCCGCCCACTGTGCCACCACAGCCGCCCGATGCCTTAACCGGCACCGCGTTGCGGAAATAGCGACCGTCGCTGGTTTCAGCGACAACGTGAACGTAATCATCCACTTCCAGCCGTATGCGGGTTGCAATATCCACCTTGCCGCTGTCTGGCGTAAAGTGAAAGACAGCGGTGAGCGGTACAGGATTCTCCGGCACAACCACCGTCACGTTCTTGATATAGTCGTCCTTGGTGGAAGGATAGTCGATGGAAAACGCAAACGGAACCTGCGCACCGCTGGCTGCCCTTTTGGGCGCATCAATATGAATAAAGGGACCCTCTTCCAGCTTTTTACCGGCAAAAAAACTGCTGTTCACCTTATCCCACTCAGGCGCATCCACACCGGCCAGCACGGGCGAAGACAGTGTGATGATCATGGCTGAACTAATCAGCATGACTGATTTGCGTAACATGTGTACCTCCTTGATGAACATGTTCCGTTCTCTGTATTTCACCTCTGTGCGTCTGGCGCGTGAGGTATTTTTATAGTGTGATTTTATTGCGGGTCCAGGCAAGCCGGGCCGTGATTATTATGACAATATACATCTAATTTCCGAAGGGAAACAGGAACGTACAGATTGCAGGAAAAAGAGGAAAACAACGGGTATGCTTGCGGCGGGTGGCGGTGTCTGTGCCGCCCTCGATCTGATTACTGCAACGACCCCCAGCGATGAACCGATGGTTCTGCCTGCGCCCATAGCCAGTACTGCCCGTTCTTACAGACATCCAGCGTGTACCAATGTTCGACAGGCTTGTCGTCGACCGTGTCTTCTACCGAGAACAGCGCCTTTTTGCAGGTTGTGAGTGCATTGGCTGATTCGCTTACCACAATGGTGCGGCCCTTGTTGTTGCCATAAGGGATCGGCTGCTCTACCCGCCAGCGCCGCTCCTCACCGGGTACGCTCTGCGCAATTGCATTTGCGATTTCCTGCTGCTCTGCTGCACTGAACCGCTTCATGACATATTTGACGCCGGCATCCACCGCCGCGTTGGTGGCCACTGCAACAGTCAGACCCCACGCGGGATTGCCGGTAACCGATGAGGTTGCGGCACCGGCGGTAATACCCGGCAAGGTCGCCAGCAATGAACACCCCGTCAGACTGGTCGCGGCACATGCACTGAGCATGACCATTGCAAAATTGGCACTTAGGCGCATTACTGCAAGGCTCCCCAGCGACTGACCGCCGGTTCCGCCGTGGCCCACGCCCAGCGCGGGCCGTCCTTGCAGATAGAGGCCACATAAAATTAATTTCGCGGCATTGAATTTTGTTCACTGTCTACCGAATAGACAATTTCCTTGCATTCCAGCAAACCCTGACTAATCACCCGACTGACGGTGACCCGCCCTTGTTCATCGGGCTCCATCGGGATGGAATGAATCGACTTCCAGTTGGCTACATCGCCTTCCTTCAGACCGCCAGCCGCTGTGGCAATAACCTCCTGAGTATAGCCATGCATTTCACGCTGTACATATTGCACAGCGGAGCGGGTGGCCGCCTGAACGCCAACGCCGATGCCAGTAGTAACCGCTGCATTATCAGTCACCTTTTGCGCGAGCGCGGCGCCGGCGATCCCCGCCGACGAGCCTTCCAGCACCAGCGACTGGCAACCCGCCAGCCCCATGACAAGTGAAATTGCCAGCAATTTGACCGCCACGCGGTGGCGACGCAGATACGCCGTGCAGCCTGAGCACCTCGGAGCAGCCCGGGACACGACGGACAAAAATACATATAAAATATTTAATCTGCGCAAAATCATATACTTATGATGATTTATTCATAAAACACATTATATTGTCATCAGACACAGATTGAACATCAAGAACCGTTAGGAAGTTGTAATCAGATGTTGGCGCAGCACCCGCCACTGGCCACAAAACAGCCGGTTTGCCAGAGATAGCGGTTATCCGGCCTGCTCGTTCTGCGTATTGGCTGCAGCCTGCCGTTCAAGACAATAGTCCCGGAATAACTGCAGCGAGGCCATATTTCGGTTGGCCATGGTCGCCATGACGATGCGCGACTCGACCCGGGCACCGGTGATGGTCCTGAACGCCACGCCCGGCGGGCTGCTTTGACGATAGATACTGGGCACAATGGATACCCCTAGTCCGGCCGCTACCAGGGCCAGCGTGGTACTGTTTTCCCGCACCTGTTGCACGATTCGCGGGACAAACCCGGCTGCCGTCGAAATGCTGGAAATATGTTCGAACAGACCGCAACCCAGCGCACTGGGAAACAGAATAAAATCCTCATCGGCCAGGCTATCGATGGGCACAGCCTCTGGTGCACGCGATGAATCCTCCTGACCGGCTGTGACCAGCATCAGCTCGTCATACCACAGTGCCAGGGTCTGGATACTGCGCGGCGGCTGAAAATTGAGCGCGGGCCGTAAAAAACCAATATCAATTTCATTGTCGTTCAGCGCGATAATCTGCTCGCCGGTAGACATATGCTGAAGATCAATTTCAATGCCAGGGTAAAGGCGCATGAAGCCCTGTATCAGCTTGGGAAAATCCTCAAACAGGGGGACGGATGCCGTAAATGCCAACCGTAATTTCCCAACCTTACCGTCCAGCGTCCAGGCGCACAGCTCTTTGGCACCGGCATAGCGTTCCAGGATGGCCAGCGCCTCGCGATAGAAAAGACGACCGGCATGGGTCAGTTCAACCGAACGGCGCGTGCGATCAAACAACTGGACATTCAGGTCTTGCTCCAGCAGTTTAATCTGCTGGCTTAGCGGCGGCTGGCTGATGTGCAGACGCTGGGCCGCCTTGCTAAAGCTAAGCGTCTGGGCTACTGCCACGAAATAATTAAGTTGCCTGAAATCCATGTTATTCGAAAATCGTATAAATAGAAGATTTAAATAATATTAGACCATATAAGTCTGCTGGTGGAAAATGACAGTTATTCCCTTTGCCGGCCATCAAGTGTATGACGGCACTATATAACGATCAGGAGACTCGATAATGACTTATTCCAATACTGGCAGGCACATGGCGCTTGCCCTGGCCGCAACCGCCCTGCTGACTGGCACCACTGCTGCAACAGCAGCCGATTATCCCAACCATCCCATCACCGTTGTGGTTCCGTATTCCCCAGGCGGCGGCGTAGATATTGTTACGCGCATTGTGACCAAAGCCATGTCC
>JBEBTQ010000287.1:0-4841 GCA_040393685.1 Advenella kashmirensis
CGCTCGTAGAACCCGTCGCCCAGGCGCCTGAGCGTCGTGTCATTATGCAGCCCAAGCTGCTCCAGCATATAACTGGAACTAAGCCCGTTCGGGTATTGAGTGAATGCCAGATCAGTCTCAATTAATGGACCTGTATTGCGATCAGGGTGGATAGTAAACAGGCTTGCTGTCGGCAGCGCCAATGTCGGCGTTGTTGTACGAATAATGTGTTCAAGGCCGGCAGAATCTGCAGGTGCGTTGTGCCTCTCGCTACTGTTTACGAGCGTATTGAGGGCAGGCACTTCGATGATTGGACTGACAGCGCTATCTATGCGCGTTTCACCGTGCAGGGAGGCAACGCCATTGGCTGAAACTGGTATTGACGATGGATGAGGCGGTATGCGAGTCATTTGCCAGCAAACTCTTCTGACGAGACTGAAGATGTGTTTGCTCCGCCGTCAGCGTGCTGCCTGCGACAGAGAGCTGATCTGCCTGCGCTGTCAGGGTTCCGTCGACCTGAACGGTGCCTTCTGGATAATCTGAAATCCCTTTCCTATTTTCCGTTACCCCCAAGTCCAGCAGTACACGTCATCCCCATGCTCTTGTGAGCGAATACAACGAATGAATAACATTTCTTAGCTAAAAACAGCTTATTAGCTGCACAGCTAATGATATAATAAATTATAAATTTAGCTATTTTTGCCTTATTTTCTGTACAGCTAATAATTGACTAAAGGCTAATATTATGGCGGATTATTCGCACAGTTTAGGTTTCGAATTCGAAAAGCAGGTGCTCGATGCGCTGGTGAAGGCACTTGGCGAAGCATTCGGCTCCGATGTCTTAGTTTCAGATGCTTCATACGACCGTCGAGGGAAGGATGGGGTTGATGGCGCCCTCGTGATCGAAGCTCCGGATAAAGCCCTGCAGGTTTTCGTCGAAGTCAAAAAGGAAGTCTACCCAAGAGACTTAAGGAATGCTGTGTACCAGCTCCGTAGGGCCATGGACGAAGCTCCTCAGCGCCATGGTGCTATTGGAATGGTCGCTGCACGCGTATTGAGCCCAGGAGCCAAGCAGGAACTTAGAGAACAGAACATTGCCTCATTCGAGCTTGGAGGCAGTCTTTATCTGAAGCACGATGGCTGGCTCATCAATATCGAAAAACCTTCCCAACGTATCAAAAAGAATACCCCAGGCATTGATTTATTCACCGAGGCTCGTGAAAGTGTAATACACGCGCTTTTGATGAATAGTTATAAGTGGTTAACTGGCGCCGACCTGGCCGAACAAGCCGAAACCTCTCCGTACACCTGCTCACGCGTATTGCAGGAGCTGACATTGCGTGAATGGGTGGAGTCTGCTGGTGGGGGACCGAGCAAGCGTAGAATGCTCACACGCCCTGGTAGGCTATTGGACGCTTGGTCTGAACAGTGGAAGGAGCGGAATGAAAAGAGGTCGAAGTGGTACACCTTTGTCGAAAATCCCAAATATATGCTGACCCACTTAGCGGAGCAGATAGACCGTCAAAAGGTTTATTATCCGTGGGCATTCACGGGTGCCGCTGCAGCTAATATTTACGCCCCGTTGCTGACCAGTACTGAGGGCGCAGAAATAATAGTGCCCAAGGGCTACGCGAAAAAGATGGCTGACGTGCTAGGCCTGAAGCCAGTGAGCAAAGGGGCCAACGTTACTGTCATCGAGCGCGAACCAGCGAGTTTGCTATACCGCGAAATGCATTCACACCACCCTGTTTTTCTCGCAAGCCCTTACATTCTTTACTTGGACTTGTTGGATGGCCGAGGCCGCAACAAAGAACTGGCGGAACATATCAGAGAACAATTGGAGTCATCATGGCAACGGGATTAAAGCCTCGTACAGCGGCTGGATACGATCAGGATGTTACATCGGCGTGCGAGAGGACACTGCTCACACTGCTAAGCGCCTTTGGAAATCTGAAGGAAACCCTGAGACTTGTTGGTGGTTTGGTGCCTCGATATCTCACACCAGAGTCCCCTCCCGATGTTCCGATGCATGCGGGGACTTCAGACGTGGACGTTGTGTTAAACCTGGAGGTACTTGCAACTGGCAACGAATACGTGAGCCTTGCGGATCAACTAAAAGCACGAGGCTTCAGTCGGTGGGGCGAAGAGGGGAAGCACGCATCCTGGCGTTGGCGTCGCAAGGTCGATGACCATATAGAAGTAATCGTTGAGCTTCTACGAGATGCCGGTTCTGAGGAGCCTGGAAGGACCATCAGCGTAGATGGAGAGCGAGTATCGGCACTCACAATCAAGCACGCCCGAATCGTCCATGACTGGTGGCGAGAAAAGGAAGTATCAGCCCAGCTTCTGGATGGTGATGGTCTATCAGTAGATATTGTGCGATTTGCGGACGTGCCGGCATTTGTCATTTTGAAAGCACTGGCTCTGGATCAACGTCAGGAGAGGAAGGATGCAGCTGACCTGATCCATGTGATCCAATATTCAGGTTCGGTAACGGAAGTTGCTGCTCTATTCGTTGAGCGT
The DNA here is from genome assembly GCA_040393685.1 of Advenella kashmirensis. Lineage (GTDB taxonomy): Bacteria > Pseudomonadota > Gammaproteobacteria > Burkholderiales > Burkholderiaceae_B > Advenella > Advenella kashmirensis_C. The sequence goes on from JBEBTQ010000287.1 coordinate 2,503, forward strand.
ATTCGTTCAGGGCAGCACCCAGAGGCCTTGTCGGATGGGATAGCTGCGCTTGCCAGACGTTTTGGAGATGATGAGCATGGTGAGGGCTATGAGAAGGTTGGGGCTGTTGCGTACGCACGCTTCTACGGCGAAGATGACGAAGATGAGCTTGTTGCTCGGCAGCGTTTTGCGGCTGGGTTAGTTCAGAGCTTGCTAGCCGAGATTGAGAGGCAGCGCGTAATCTGACGAAAACAGATTTGCTCCGTGCCAAATTTGGTTTTGCAGTTGATCATCTAAATCTGTAGTCTCTGACGATGACGATCCTCAAGGATTGGTAGCCCCAACGCCTCTGGCCTGCTTCGTAATCGGGGACGTATGTCACATCCGGACGAGGAAATAAAAAAGCCGCTTTGAAAGCGGCTGATTTACGTAATGCGGTTTTTGGTGGCCTGGGGCAGAATCGAACTGCTGACACAAGGAATTTCAATCTCGCTGATTGTCATCGACGTACCAATGGTATCCACGATCTTTTGCGCCATTTGCTTTAGATGAAAAATCCCAAGCTCGTTAGTAATAAACATTTGAGCAAGAATTGTCCATAATTTTAATTGGCGGCACTTACCAAGTTTATCGGACGCTCTCATTATTGCGAGTCCTATAGACTAGAGCTCCATTTGAAATCTGCGGGCCGGTTTGCCGCGATCAGTGATGAACACGGTGGCCCCGGTCGACTGCTTGGTTTGTGGGAATAGTAGTTACAATTCGATCTTGAGCGGCTGGCCGGTAATATCTGAAAAGATGGTGCTTAAGTTGTCCTGCAGGGGCGTGCCGTCGCGGGTATCTACCCATTGATTATTATCGAAGCGATAATGGAAGCCGCCAGAGGGCGCTGCAACCCACATTTCCTGCAGGGGCGCCTGGCTGTTGACCACAACGTGGGTCTTCTGATTGAATACAATGGTAAGCACCTGACCGCTGCGACTGGCATCCAGATCGATGTCCAGGTCTTCAAACCAGCTGTCGGCCTGGTCGTGGATCTTGTCCAGGATCGCATCTGCGCGTGCAAGAAATTCTGATTCAGTCATAATATTGTTCTGTAAAAAATTTTGGGGATGTACTGTGTCTGCGCCAAGTATAAAACGCCGTGTTGCCTTCATTGTAACCCTCCTTGCTGGGAGTGTGGGTTTATCGGCTTGCGGCTATAAAGCGCCTTTGTATATCCCTACGCCTGAGCAGCAACAGAAACTGGAGGAACGCGAGCAGCGCATTCAGGCTCGCAAGGACAACGCTGCCGCCGAGAAGAAGGCGAAGGCCGAGCAGGAGCGGGCCAACCCGCAGACAGCGACTGCCCGTTCTGGCTCAACCGGTATGCCCGCTGCAGCAGATTCCACCGACAGCAATATTGCCCCCTAGCAACGTCGCTGTTTTTCATACGATTTCTTAATTCTTTTTATCATGTCTGAACTCAATGCTCCGGCAGGCGCACCTTTTTTCCATTATCAGGATCAGCAGTTGCTGGTTGAATCTGCGGCTGTTGCCGATCTGGCGGCAGAATTTGGCACGCCGCTATACGTGTATTCGCGGGCAGCACTGAAGGCGGCATGGGAAGCGTATGCCCGCCCCCTGGCTGGACGCAATGCGCTGGTCTGTTTTGGCATGAAGGCCAATTCCAATCTGGCGGTGCTGCAGCAGTTTGCTCAATGGGGCAGCGGTTTTGACATTGTTTCCGGTGGCGAGCTGGCGCGTGCTCTCAAAGCTGGTGCACGTGCCGATACGATTGTTTTTTCGGGCGTCGGCAAGCAGGATTGGGAAATCCATGCGGCACTTGATGCCGGGGTCAAATGTTTCAATGTCGAGTCCACAGACGAGCTGCAGCGGATTTCCGAGCTTGCCAGTGCCCGTGGCTGCACGGCGCCCGTGTCTTTGCGCGTGAATCCGGATGTGGATGCACAGACGCACCCTTATATTTCCACGGGTCTGAAGGACAACAAGTTCGGGATTGCGATTGAAATAGCGGCACAGGTCTACGAACGGGCCGCTACACTGCCGGGCATTCGTGTCGTGGGCGTTGACTGTCATATCGGCTCTCAGATTACGCAGGTCTCTCCGTATCTGGATGCACTGGATCGCTTGCTGAATCTGCTGGATACCCTGGCGGAAAAAGGCATTGCGCTGGAGCACCTGGATATTGGCGGCGGGCTTGGCATTCGCTATCAGGATGAATCACCCATCGCGCCGGGCGATTTGCTGGAAAAGGTCTTTGCCATGCTGCAGACGCGTGGTTACGAACATTTGCAGCTGATTATGGAGCCAGGCCGTTCGCTGGTCGGTAATGCCGGCATTCTGGTGACGCGCGTGCA
>JBEBTQ010000288.1:0-4836 GCA_040393685.1 Advenella kashmirensis
TGAAAAGCGAGTGGTGCAGCACGGTCATCGCATCGCGCTCCAGTTGCGGAACCACAGTCTGAGGCACCAGCAGCACTACGGGTCGTTGCGATTTGCGCAGGGCATGCAGCAGGCTGCGATAGGGGGCTGAAGGATAACAGAACAGGCTGATAAACAGTGCGTCGTTCTCCAGGTAGCGTTCTGCCTGAGACAGACCCAGCGACTGCAGAAACTGCTTTTTGCGCGCAGGAGAATGCGTCCAGCGGCGACGACGCTCGGCCAATCCCTGCTCACAGATCAGTCCACCCGTTTTATCGGAGAAGCCCGGGAAAAAAAAGTATTTGGACACGCCATTGCGCTGCGGGGAGGGCTGCGCGTGAAACCCTGCAGTCCAGGATTCAGCCGAGAGATCTTCCAGATTCAGCCACAGCCGGGTATGGCCGGGCCTGGCATCAATATAGGCGGCTGGCGGATCACAGGCGAAGGCTTCAATAACCAGTCTGGCCGGTGTATAGGCACCAGGATCTTCTGTCCAGTGGATAATCTGAATACCGTCCACTTCCTGCTCGGGCAGATCAGGCTGGACATTCGGGGCGATGCGGGCAAAGCTGTGAAGATTATCTACCCATAGCCGCAGCTGCGCGGGCCATTCTGTATGCAGGGAACGGGCCAGACGCCAGCACACGCCGATATCACCAAAGTTGTCGATGACGCGGCAGAAGATATCAATATCCGGTTCAGTATCCGGCAAATTGCCTGGTTCTGCAGACTGGCTGGCAACCGGAGGGTCAGTGGAATCGTCCAATGGGGTCCTCCGCTGTCTCGGGCATCATGACAGGCATCAGTTCACCTGCAGGATTGGGAAAGAGGGGTTCGTCCGACACATCGCTGCTGCCGTCCAGAACTTCCTTGAGGCAGGTGATATGACGAATGCCATTGGCCTGCAAATGTTCGAAGAGGACGTCAAGCTGGGCGAAGTCGTTGATGGTTTCGAGCTGCTGATCTTCAACTTCATCCGGAAACACCGGCCACAGGCAGCCATAGAGCACTTCATGGGACTGCAGCAGAGTAAAGCCGATACGGATCTCGCGTAACTGGCTGTCCTGATACAGCGCAACGGTGGCACGAAAGCCATCTGGTGGTGTATCAAAAACGGTTTGCAGCCACTGTGCAGCCGCGGTGATTGCGGCGAATCGGATGCGTTTATCGGCCTGTCTGTTGGCAATGTAAAATGCGTCCGGCAGCATGAGTTCCAGCCCGCAGGCAGGCAGCAGTTTCTGAAACAGGGGTTCTGCCGCTGCACGCCAGTTTTCCAGGCAGCGCTTGCGCTGTTCACTATACGGACCTTCACCCTGTTGCCAGCGAAATATCGGTTCGGAACGGGGCGCGCAGAATGCCGCCAGCAGAAAACGGCTATCGGACATCAATTGCATGCCTTCAGGCTGCTCATCCACAGGAACGCTTGAACGCAGGGAGGCGCCGAACACCTTGCCGGTAATGGCTCTCATCCACTGGAAAACGCCGGTGAAGGAGCGAGGCATCTGGTCTACACTCAAAAGCTGCTGGTGTATGGCGATGCGCACATCGCTCGCGGCTACGTGGGTCTTGAGCGCCTGCGTAATGGATTTCTGCGTCTGATCATCCAGCACAGGCAGGGGAATTTCAAAACGGGTCCACGCGATTACGGGAATGGCAACGAAGACGCAATCATAAGTGACGTCTTCGCTGATCCACTCGCACGATTCCGATAGCGTTTCAGCATGTTCAAGAAGAATATCGTGCGTTTCCGAGTCTTCATCAGACAGATAATCCAGAAGACGCTCGACCGTTTTCTTGCGGTTTTGCCGGAAAATATCCAGTAACGCTGTCTGAATCTGGTTTTCCCAATAGCGATCCTCGACGATGCAGCCCGACTGTTTCAGGGCGAGGCATAAATCAAGTAACGTCTGATCGCTGGGATGAAGGTTGGCTGGTTTTTTCCGGTTCATTACACACGTTGAAGATCAAAGCAACTGTCGCAGGACGAAGGGCAGAATGCCCCCGTTCTGATAATAGTCAACTTCGATCGGAGTATCAATACGCAGAAGCAGTTCGACATCCTGCGAGGTACCATCTTCACGGCGAATTGTCAGCGTGACATCCTGCTGAGCCTTGATGCCGGACTCCAGTCCGCTGATATCAAAGGTTTCCCTGCCGGTAATCTCCAGCGTATCGACGCTGTCTGATCCTTTGAACTGCAGAGGCAGTACGCCCATACCCACCAGATTACTGCGGTGAATCCGTTCAAAGCTGCGGGCAATAACCGCCTTGACGCCGAGCAGCTGAGTACCCTTGGCTGCCCAGTCGCGTGACGAGCCGGTACCGTATTCCTCGCCCCCGAAAACAACGGTGGGGACGCCATCGGCGATGTATTTCATGGCAGCGTCATAAATGGACATCTGCTCGCCATCAGGCTGGTGCAGCGTCTCGCCACCTTCAACGCGGCTGCCCGTGGGCAGAGGTGGGATCATGAGATTTTTGATGCGAACGTTGGCAAACGTACCACGCATCATGATCTCGTGATTGCCCCGGCGTGAGCCGTAGCTGTTGAAGTCGGCCTTCATGATGCCGTGTTCGTTGAGCCAGCGCCCGGCAGGCGAGGTTTCTTTGATGGAGCCGGCAGGAGAAATATGGTCAGTGGTTACCGAATCACCGAATATACCCAGTGCCCTGGCATTTTTGACCGGTGGCATAGGAGAAGGCGTCATCTCGAACGTGTCAAAGAAGGGCGGTTTGGCAATATAGGTGGATTCGGGCCAGTTGTAAACATTGCCGGATACGCCTTTGATGTTTTCCCAGAGTTTACCGGGATTGCTGCGAACCTGGGCATAATTATTCCGGTACACGGTAGGCTGCATGGCAGTGGCCAGCAGTTCCTGAACTTCGTCCTCGGAAGGCCAGATATCGCCCAGCCAGACGTCACCGTTCTTACCTTTACCCACGGGTTCTGTCATCAGGTCTTTATTCATGGTGCCGGCCAGGGCGTAAGCCACGACCAGTGGCGGCGAGGCCAGGAAGTTTGCCTTGATGTTCGGATGAATCCGTGCCTCGAAGTTCCGGTTACCGGAAAGTACCGCGGCGCAGACCAGATCGTTTTCGATGATTGATTCGTTGATGTCAGCCGCCAGATCGCCGGCATTGCCAATACAGGTGGTGCAGCCATAGGCAGCAACATCAAAGCCCAGTTTGTCCAGATAGGGCAACAGACCGGTTTTGGTCAGATACTCAGTCACCACACGAGAGCCGGGGGCCAGCGACGTTTTGATGTGTCCCGAAATCTTCATGCCCGCTTCCACAGCCTTTTTGGCCAGCAGACCGGCTGCAAGCATGACGCTGGGGTTGGACGTGTTGGTACAAGAGGTAATAGCAGCAATCAGAATGTCACCATTCTTCAGCTTGGTACCTTTACTGGTTTCAAAAACCTGGTCGAATTTTTCCGGCTGCTGGTTAAAACCATTTTCGACTACCGGTTTGACGAACAGGCTGGCAAAGGTGTCTTTGACATTGCCGATCTCGATCCGATCCTGCGGACGTTTGGGGCCGGCAAGCGAAGGCGCTACGGTAGAGAGGTCAAGGTGCAGCAGTTTCGTATAGCGGATATCCTTGCCTTTCGGAATACCGTACATTTGCTGGGCGCGGAAGTAATTTTCGAGCGCTGTCACTTCCTCTTCGGTTCTACCAGTACCCTTGAAGTAATCGATAGTATGGTCATCGACAGGGAAAAAGCCCATTGTTGCGCCATACTCGGGCGCCATATTGCCGATAGTGGCCCGGTTCGTGACAGACAGCGTTGCCGTTCCTTCGCCACAGAACTCGACGAACTTGCCGACCACTTTTTCACGACGCAGCATCTCTGTCAGCGTCAGGACCAGATCGGTAGCCGTGACGCCGCCTCTTAATTTGCCTGTCAGCTCCACACCGATGACATCAGGCGTCAGGAAATAGACGGGTTGCCCCAGCATGGCGGCTTCGGCTTCAATACCGCCTACACCCCAGGCAACCACGCCGATACCATTGATCATGGTGGTATGGCTGTCTGTACCTACAAGGGAGTCGGGGTAGTAAACATTATTCTTCTGATAGACGCCTCTTGCCAGGTATTCCAGATTGACCTGGTGAACAATACCGAAGCCCGGAGGCACCACACCAAAGGTATCGAAGGCCTGCATACCCCATTTCATGAACTGGTAGCGTTCCTGATTGCGCTGGAACTCCACTTTCATATTCAGGTCCAGGGCTTTTTTGGTACCGAAATAGTCAATCATGACTGAGTGATCGACAACCAGATCCACAGGCACCAGCGGTTCAATCCGTTTCGGATCTTTGCCCATCTTGTCTGCAACTGCACGCATGGCCGCCAGGTCAGCAAGAAGTGGAACACCGGTAAAGTCCTGCAGGACAACGCGGGCTACCACAAATGGAATTTCATCTTCGCGCTTGGCAATTGGTTGCCAGTTCGCAAGCTGGCGAACATGTTCTTCTGTGATTTTTTGGCCATCACAATTGCGAAGAACAGATTCGAGCACAATGCGAATGGAAACCGGCAGCGACTGAATGTCCACGCCCAGCTGTCGCCCAAGTTCCGGAAGAGAATAATAGTTAGCGGTTTTTTTGCCAATGCTGAATTCTTTAAGGGTGCTTGATAACGACATTTTTTTCTCCAAAACGATTCTGCGCAAACATGAACAAGTGTAGTTCATTTTACTCCTTTTTAATCACCGTAAACGTGACAAAAAGGGCGAATATCCGGAGATATCCGCCCTGTCGCAAAATTACAGTTGAAATTGTTGAAAAGCTTCAGTATTTATTGAGCTTGAA
>JBEBTQ010000289.1:0-4815 GCA_040393685.1 Advenella kashmirensis
CCGGCGGCGAGCAGCAAAACACAGATGAAGAACGAAAAAATAATATATTTAAAGAGTTTCATGAATGGGGAGACTGATACGCCACAAAGAGCCGCTGCCGACCGCCTATTGTATCAGGCACAGGCTGCCGCCGGTGATCAGACATCCGGGGAATCCATGCTGCTTTCAGTGTTTAGCCGGAAAAAAAAAGTTCAGTGCGTTACGATGGCAGTCATGAGAATTGGTCGGTAAGTGAGGTCTCTATACCCTGGCTTGCCGACGTATTGAATAGGAATTTCATCATGTCGGTTTTTGTTCCTGAAACGATGCATATTAGTGTCGCAGACCAGACTAGTGCTTTGTACATGACCGCTTTGCCGGACTATCGTATTCTGGCCATCAGTGGTGCCGATGCCGAATCGTTTTTGCAGGGTCAGATCACCCAGGATGTCAATGCGGCCAGCCCATCGACCGCCCGTCTGTCCGCCTACTGTACGGCCAAGGGCAGAATGCTGGCCAGCTTTATTTTCTGGCAGATTGCGCCCCTTGAAAGTGGGCAGCCTGTCAGTTACCAGCTGATGATCCGAAGTGATATTGCCGAAGCTTTTATCAAACGGATGCGCATGTTTGTGCTGCGCGCAAAAGTCACGATCGAAGACACAGGCCTGGCTGCATTTGGCTACTGGGTGGGCAGCAATTCGGCTAACCAGGCCAGTAACGCTTCCGACGGCCCGCCTGCATTGGATACGCCTGAGCCCTGGCAGGTGATCAAAAGCGAAAAACGACTGCAAATTGGCTTACCTGCCACTAACGACGTGCTTCGGGGCCTGATCATTGCCGACCCTTCGTACAGCGTGGATCAGGCTGGAAGAGGTATTCCGGAACAGTGGGCGGTGCTGGATATTCTGGCAGGCATTCCCTGGGTTGAGGCGGCGAACCAGGAAATGTTCATTCCGCAGGATATCAATCTGGATGCCATCGGCGCCGTGAGCTTTACCAAGGGCTGCTATCCGGGTCAGGAAGTGGTGGCACGCAGCCATTACAGAGGCAAACTCAAGCGTCGCATGCTCAATGGCTTCTGCAATGCGCCCGGTAGCAAGGTGACGCCGGGAAGCGATATCATGGATCGTGAAAATACAAAAGAACCCAGTGGTCAGATTGTGAATGTCGCCGAACTGGGAGATCGGTTGTATCTGCTTTTCGAAGTTCGGCTGGAAGCTGCCGAACACAATCAACTCTCGCTGGGCGACCAGCAAGGGCCGGACATTACGCTATTGCCTATTCCGTACGTGCTGGATAAACCCGCGCTGGCCTGACAACAGGCCGGCAACGGGCATAACGAAGCCCGTTCTCAATCCAGGACGGCCATGGGATTGTTCTGATCGTTTGCCCATGGACTAGCCAGCAAGGATTGCAGGTCCTGTTCTCTCACGTCTTCAATACTGGCGGGCTGCCATCGTGGTGATTTGTCCTTGTCGATCAGCAACGCCCGTATGCCCTCCTGCAGCTGGCCATGTGCGCAGCAATTGACTGCTACCTTGTATTCCAGTTGAAAGACCTGTGCCAGTGACAGATGACGCGCCCGCTCCTGTAGTTCCAGACCGAGAGCCACAGAGAGCGCTGAGCCTTTCAACATGGTATGGGCCGCTTTCGCCAGCCAGGCGTCTTCATGGCTGGCCAGTTCACCAATGGCGCGATACAGCGCTGACGTGTCACGATTCGCGCAAATACGGCGAAGCAGATCAAAATGGGATCGCAATGGTCCCACCTGCAAATGATCAGCCGAGCTATGTTTCGAAAACACAGTCTGGATGTGCTGATCGAGCAGTTGCCTTCCCTCTTTTTGTGACAATTCGATCTGCTCCAGATCGGCAATCACGCTTGACCAGTCTGCATGAGCTACACAGTCATCGGCCAGGCCGGTAAACAGTGCATCCGACGCGTTCAGAATGGCGCCTGTTGCCGCCAGAAAACGTCCGAGACGAGCCGGCAGATGATTCAGTTGCCAGCTTCCACCGACATCAGGAAAGAGTCCAATAGTGACTTCGGGCATGGCCAGTCTGGAACTGTCGCTCACAATTCGATGTGATGCACCGGCCATCAGGCCCATTCCTCCGCCCATGACAACGCCGTGTCCCCAGCAGATAATAGGTTTACTGTAGGTATGAATCTGATAGTCCAGCCGGTATTCAACATCGAAAAAACGGGCTGCATAGGCATTTTCCGAAGCTGCCTTGCCGGCGTTTTCCTGCATACTCGCATAGACCTGATGAAGATCTCCGCCGGCGCAAAATGCCTTTTCTCCGGCCCCTTGCAGAATCACGAACAGAATGTCATTGTCCTGCTCCCAGTGGGTCAATTGCGCCGCCAGCAACTCGCACATCTCCAGTGACAGGCTGTTGAGCTTGGCGGGCTGGTTAAGCGTAGCAATGCCGTATTTTCCCTGGCGAGCCAGGGCTTTTTCTTCAAATAGGACGGGGCTTGTCATTCTTTCTCCTGATTATTGTCGTCGCCGGATACATCCGCGGAAGTGTCCATATATTCCTGCCAGGCGACTTTACTTTTCTTAAGATGTTTGCGTTTCAGTATGCCAGCTTTACGATGAGCAGCACGACGCCGGCGTGATTCCATAGGGTCAAAGGTAAGGCCGCGGTAGAGTTCTATACGGTCTCCGTCCTGCAGGACGTATTCATCCGGTTGCCGTATACCAAAAATACCCTTTCCGGCTATCTCGGATTCTTCAATCGTCCATTCCCGGTAAATTTCCGAATGCGCTATTGCCTGAGCAATGGTAAAACCCTCTGGCACGCGAATGGCGCGCAGTCTGATGTCCTGCGGCGATTGTGCATAGCACAGCGTCACAGAGATGGTCTTTTCAGGCATAAACCTGCTCTGCCCTTTTCGTAAACGAATCAATGAAGCTGTTGGCGATACGGTTAAAAACCGGCCCTACCAGCAATTCCAGAGAACGACTATTGAAGGCATAATCCAGGGCGAACTGTACCTTACAGGCATCGGGCGCAAGTTCAATGAACTCCCAGGTTCCGTTCAGTGCCGAAAACGGGCCGTCCACCAGGTGCAAATGAATTTTGTTTGGATATTGATGGGTATTGCGGGTGGTGAATGTCTGCTTGAGACCGGCAAAACTGATCATGATGGAGGCTGTCATGCCTTCGCTGTCTTTTTCCAGCACCTGAGCCCCGCCGCACCAGGGCATGAACTCGGGATATTTCTCTACGTCAGCAACCAGATCAAACATGTTGGCGGCAGAGTATGGAAGCAGAACAGATCGATGAACGGTAGTAGACATGTATTTTTGAGGACAGACAGTAAACAGGTGATATGGGCAAAATACGCCTGCAGTGTAAACAACAAGCAGCACAAGCAGGTTGATTCAATTACAATTGCGTGAAATCATTGCGTTTTGCGCGATCAAACAGGCCCTATTTTAACGGGTCTAACCCATTTATAAAATCAAACATGAGCATTACCGACAATCGCAAGGCAACCCACGACTATTTCATTGAAGAGCGCTTCGAGGCGGGCATCGTTCTTGAAGGCTGGGAAGTCAAGTCTATTCGTGCCGGCCGGGTTCAGCTGGGCGAGAGTTACGTCATTGTGCGCGAAGGCGAGCTGCAGCTATTGAACATGCACGTCAGCCCTCTGGCCACTGCCTCAACGCATATTCATCCCAATGCCACACGTACCCGTAAACTGCTGTTACACAAGAATGAAATTAACAAGCTGATCGGGAAGGTAGAAATCCGAGGCTATACGCTGGTTCCGCTGAACCTGCACTTTAAAAACGGCAAGATCAAACTGGAATTCGGCCTGGGCAAAGGCAAAAAACTGCACGATAAGCGCGACAGTGCTCGCGACAAAGACTGGCAGCGCGAAAAAGAGCGCATCATGAAACATGACACGCGCCGCCGCGACTCGTAATTTGTAATGTGTAAGATTTTGATAACGTCCTGCGCCAGTGCAGGACGTTATTTATTTAATGTTCTATCAGCGTCGTCTGGACGGATCCAGCAGATCCTGCGCCATATCGGCTTTCGAGGCGCCGCCATTTCCTGTGGATTTCACAACGGTCATGGCCGAGGCAATCAGGCCGCCAATATCGGCCAGATTGGCCGGTAGAATCAGCGTATTGCCTTTCTTGGCCACGTTTCCGAAAGCATCGACATAATTTTCAGCAACGCGAAGGTTCACAGCCGCCATGCCACCGGGCTCTTCAATTGAACGCGCAACCTGTGAAATCGCCTGCGCTGTGGCTTCAGCGATGGCAATAACGGCAGCGGCCTCACCTTCTGCCTGGTTGATCTGCGCCTGTTTTTCACCTTCGGATCGGGCAATGGCAGCCTCACGCTCACCCGTCGCAATATTAATCTGTTCCTGACGACGACCCTCTGATGCAGCAATAAGCGCCCGTTTTTCCCTTTCAGCTGTAATCTGCGCCTGCATGGCACGCAGGATCTCGTTGGGCGGTGTCAGATCCTTGATTTCATAACGCAGGACCTTGACGCCCCAGTTGGTGGCTGCTTCATCCAGTGAAGAAACGATGGTGCTGTTGATGGCTTCCCGTTCTTCAAATGTCTTATCCAGCTCCATGCGACCGATGACCGAACGCAAGGTGGTTTGCGCCAGCTGGGTGATTGCCGAGATATAGTTGGATGAGCCGTAAGACGCCAGCATGGGATCGGTCACCTGAAAATAGATGACGCCATCAACCTGCAGTTGCGTGTTGTCGCGCGTAATGCAGATCTGGCTTGGGACATCCAGCGGAATTTCCTTGAGTGAATGCTTGTACGCGACCCGGTCTACAAATGTAATGAT
>JBEBTQ010000290.1:0-4808 GCA_040393685.1 Advenella kashmirensis
AAGACGGCAATAGATTCAACATGCCCGGTGTGTGGGAACATGTTTACGACACCAGCGGAGCGCAGAACGTAGCCGCCCTCATGCACCAGAATGCCGGCATCCCGTGCCAGCGTCGCCGGATTACAGGACACATAAACGATTCTCTGAGGACGTTCGTGAACCTCAAGTTGCGCCAGGGCCTGCGCGACTGCCTGGGCACCCTCGCGCGGAGGATCAATGAGCATACGGTCAAAGTGGCCAAGTTCGCGTAGCCACGCTATATCCACTTCGAACAGATTCAGTGTTGCGAATCGTGTCTTTTCCTGCAATCCGTGTTGCGCAGCCGCGTACAGTGCGCGATCCGTCAGAATACTGCTGCCTTCAATGCCCACGACTTCACGTGCCTGCGTGGCAAGGGGCAATGTAAAGTTGCCCAGACCACAGAACAGGTCCGCTACACGGTCATTCTCCTGCACATCAAGCAAAGTCATTGCCTTGGCGATCAGGGCACGATTAATGAAATAATTCACCTGAGTGAAATCGGTGGGCTTGTATGGCATGGTCAGTCCAAACTGCGGCAGCCGATAGTAAAGCGAGTCTTCCTGTTCCGGATGCATCGGTTTTACCGTATCCGGACCTTTTGACTGAAGCCACCAGACCACATTATATTTTGCGGCAAAGGCATCCAGTTTTTCTTCATCCAGGGGGGATAGCGGCTCCAGATGACGCAAGAGCAAGGCAGTTGTTGCGTCACCCACAGCCACTTCAATCTGCGGAATTTTTTCATCGATACTTAGACTGCCAATCAATTCGCGCAATGGCACCAGCATGTCCGACACGTGTGGCGGCAGAACGAGGCATTCAGTCATATCCGTCACATAGCGGCTCTTTCTCTCGTGAAAGCCGACAAGCACCTTCCCTTTCTTGATTACCTTGCGTACCGAGAGTCGCGCGCGAAAACGATAACCCCAGGCAGGGCCCTGCAAAGGTGGCAAGACGCGAGGAATACGCATTTTCGCAATATGTCCGAAGCAGTCCTCCAAAGCGCGCTGTTTGATCGCCACCTGCGCTGTCGCATCCAGGTGCTGCATGACACAGCCGCCACAGGTGCCGAAATTCGGACACTTTGGCGTTACACGCTGACTCGATTCCTTGCGAATGGTCGTCATTCGGGCAATCTCGTATGAAGGCTTGCGGCGCACAATGTCAGCCGTAACCTTTTCTGAAGGCAAAGCGCCTTCTACGAAAATGGCCTTGCCCTCGCGGCGTGCAATGCCACGCGCCTCCAGATCAAGGGATTCAATGGTAAAAATTTCCTGCATGACTGACCTTTTTATTGCGAACCCGTTATTTTAATGACAGTGTCGTTGCATTTGGCCTTATCAGCGCCCGAAGATAAACAATTCTCCACTTCCATCCTCAGCCAAACTCAGGCCGTGACCACAGGCCATGGCCAACAATATCGGGTTTGCACAACTGTGGCCCGACCAAGCATCCGAGAGACTAAAAACGAAAAAGCCCGCCAGCTGACGCTGACGGGCGTGACGGCAATCACGCGTTACATCTGCCCTGCTTCACTTCCCGGAAAAACCTGGCAGCTGACAGTCGTGATTACTGTTTGGGTGCCTCTTCCGATTTGGAATCTGCGGCTTTATCTGCAGAGTCTGTAGCCTTATCTGCAGATTCAGCTGCTTTATTCGCTGAGTCAGCGGCTTTGTCTGCCGACTCGGCTGCTTTATCTGCTGCCGCTTCTGGCTTGGTTGCAGCTGATGGGTTGGTCTCAGTTCCTGGGGCCGCAGTCGTGTCTGAAGATGTCGTGCTGCCTGATGAAGACATGGCGCCTGAAGAAGATTTCTCATCGGCTTTCGGGTTGCCTTTCATCATTTCTTCTTTCATTTTCGCATGCTTCTCTTCGAACTGCTTGCGATGCGCTTCCCACTTATCGGAGCGATCCTTGTAGTACTTCACGACAGTGGCTTTTTGTTCATCACTGAAGGTATCCCACAGACCGAGCCATTTGTTTTCATCGTCAGCCCGTTTTTGCTCAAAGCTGTCGTGCAGATCTTTCTGGGCAGCCAGCAATGCTTTAGGGTCGACATTGCCTGAATCAAGCTGCTTGCGTCGCTCTTCCCGGTATTTGTTGAATGCCTCGCGATCATTGCCTCGCGCCGCTTTCTGTTCATCCTTGATGGATTGCAGTTTGGTTTTCTGCTCGTCAGTCAGTTTCAGATTGTCGACGAGTTTCTGGTCGGCAGGCCCCAGGCCTGGAATCACGATGGCAGCATGTCGCATATCGCCCATCGGACCCTTGCCATGACGGGAATGTTTATGGTGACGCTTCTGTTCGGATTTATGATGTTTCTTGGCGCTGTGGTGTGGCTTACCATCACCAATGCGATGATATTCCATTTTGGTTTTGGCGCCCTGCGTCTGAACGGAAGGGCTGATCGGGTTGGAATCTGTCTCTGGCATGACAGACTGTGCAAAGGCAGTTGTCGCAACAGCGGCAGAGAGCGCAGTAGCAAGGAGAGATTTTACAAATAAAGAACCTGTATGATGAACAGCCATTTTTGAACTCCTTTCGTTGTTGAGCTGAAGTACTTTTATTCTTATCCAGAAACAATTTCTATCGTGTTTCAGTACCATAAAAAGTCTTTCAGTACATTTCCTCTAAGGGTCGGTTATTAACTGCTTTGGTCACCCAGTACACGTAAACTGTCAGTTTCCGCCCCAGGCTTGCAGATACTCGTGCCAGTGCGGTTTCTCCAGCGCAGCCAGGCTGCTGCGTACCAGTTCGACCTCTTCATCATACGCCGTTTTATCCAGTTCGCCTTTCATGAGCCTAAAACGGCAGTAAACAAGCCAGGTATTGACGACATCGGTCTCGCAGTAGGCCCTGACCTGATCGGCCTGGCCATCGCGCCACGCATCCCACACCTGACTGCCATCCATACCCAGTTTTCCAGGAAAACCGCAGAGTTTGGCAAGCTGGTCCAGTGGCGCGTTGGCACGCCCGTTGAATTTGGCCAGCAGATCCATCAGGTCGATATGACGGGTGTGATAACGGCTGATGTAATTGTTATATTTGAATTCTCGATCGTCTTCGCCCATATCCCAGTATCGGGGGGCTGACAAGCCGTGGATCAGGCATCGATAATGAAGTACCGGCAGATCGAACCCTGAACCATTCCAGCTGATCAGTCGGGGCGTGTAACGCTCGATGGTTTTGAAGAATCCGGCAATGAGTACTGCTTCATCGTCATCAGGTTCGCCCAACGTGCGCACACGAAAGCCATTATCGTCGCGAAAAACACAGCCAATGACGGCAATTTTCTGCAAATGCAGTGGGAAAAAATCACTCCCGGTCTGTTCGATGCGTAGCGCCCTCGCCCGCTCTACAACTTCAGCGTCAGAAAGAGATTCATCCCAGCCGTTGAGCGCCCTCAGGCCTTTTGCATCAGGGATGGTTTCCAGATCAAAAACAAGCGTAGGCGTCATGGCTGCGGCGAGGGTCAGATAATGAGCTGCAGTCTAGCGACGTGGCAGATACGACAAGGGGTTTACCGGTTGTCCGCGACGACGTATTTCAAAGTGCAGCCGGGGTGACGTTGTATCTGACTGCCCCACTTCTGCAATTTTTTGTCCTTTGGATACCTTCTGTCCATTCTTGACCAGCAGTTTGCTGTTGTGCGCATAGGCAGAAATAAAGCCGTTGCTATGAGAGATCAGAATCAGATTTCCCAAGCCACGCAAGCCGTTACCTACGTAAGATACAGAGCCGGATGCCGCAGCTGACACGGGATCACCGATTTTTCCTTCGATATCAATACCGCGGGTGCTGCTGGAGAAAGGTGTAATGACTTTGGAGGAAGCCACTGGCCAGCCCCAGGAAACAGAAGTTGCATCACTTGCAGGTGTCGTGTCCATGGAAGAAGCACTGCTGCTACTTGAAGGGGTTGCGCTGCCGGCAATACCCGAATCGGTAGGTGCTGTACGACCCGCCGGGGCAGATGATCCACCAGCCGCCACACGCAGGCGTTGTCCCACCTCCAGAGAGGGTGAGGACAGATTGTTCATTGCCATCAATTGCGAGACGCTGACGTTGTTCGCGCGCGAGATTTTATAAAGTGTGTCTCCACGCTGCACGACATATTCACCCGGTCCGGCAGGAGCGCTGCTACTCATGCCCCCGGAACGGGATCCGCCTGAATTCAGGTCGGACACCGGCGCACGCGTCCCGGTGCCGCAACCTGCCAGCATGGCAGCGATAATGAAGGAGCCAATGAATACCGGGGATTTTTTCTTCAGTGAATGAATCTGCATATGTTTTTACCTACCTGTTCGATGAGTGCGTTGCCTGTACGCAAAACGGGTATTTTCTCCTGTCACAATTGTACGCCTGCGCGCAACGGTACAAAGCGCACAGGTTCAAGTTCCTTACGATCCCAGCTGTTGACACCAGTACGTTCAATCAGAACCAGTTTTTGCTGGTCTGAGCCCTCTGGCGCAATCAGCCGGGCGCCTATTTCCAGCTGGTGCAGCAATGCGGTGGGGATTTGCAATCCGGCTGCCGCGATAATAATGGCGTCAAATGGGGCAACTGTGGGCATGCCTAGCATACCATCACCATGGACCAGCCGGATACGCGACACAAGTTTCAACTCGCGTAATGTACTTCTGGCCATCTCATGCAGCGCCTTGATACGCTCAATTGTATACACTTCGTGAAACATTGCGGCCATGACGGCGGCCTGATATCCACAGCCCGTCCCGATTTCCAGTACCTTGCGAGGCTGGCGATTTTCGGCCACGGTTGCCAGCATGCGAGA